>NZ_JBHYKM010000002.1:43982-62198 GCF_042741435.1 Streptomyces sp. NPDC058955
GGTGGCGCGGGCGCCGGGGCCGGGGGCGCGTTGCGGGCGGGGGGGCGGGGGGGGGGGGCGGGGCGGGGGGGGGGGGGGGGGGCGGGCCCCCCCCCCCCCCCCGGACTGCCCCCGGGACCGGACCCGAGGAGCTCGGGAGCCGGGGCATCGTGCATGGCGAGGAGGGTCAGAGCGGCAGCCTCGTTGGCGGCGCGGTTCGGGTCGCCGTAGTGCTTGAGTACATACGGCACTGGGCCGTCGACGTACCAGACGCGGTTGGCCTGTCCGGTCGTGATCTCTCGGGCACCGTCAGGGACCCTGCCGTCTATCGCCACCACGGGTTCAGGCGACGTCGCCGAGATAGCCGGATGGGGGCTGGCCCGTGGCGAGGGCGGCGATCGGCTGCCGGAGGGCATGGGGCAGCAGGTTCAGACCGGGAACCTTCTCCAGTTCCACCCATTCCAGACCGGTCTGCACGTCATCTTCGGCGTGTCCGCCGAGGCGGCCGGGGTCGCCTTCGGGGGTGCAGTGGAAGATCGCTTCGATGCGGTGGGTGCCGGCCTCGGTGTCGGCATGGTCATGGTTAGCGCCGATGTACTCGCGCAGCCACAGAAGCTTGTCCACGGTGACGGTCAGGCCGGTTTCCTCGTGGACCTCGCGGCGGGCGGTCTGGTTGAGGGGTTCGCCGGGGTTCTGGCCGCCGCCGGGCAGGAAGTAGCAGTCCTGGCCCTCCCAGTTGGCTCGTTGAAGCAGGACCTGACCATCGTGGACGACGACGGCTTTGGCGGAGGTACGGATGGTGGGCGTGACAGGCTCGGCCACGAGTGGGCTCCAACTCTGCTTCGGTGGTGGGTAGGAAGGGTTGTCAGCGTTCAGTCTTGCCGAATCCGTGGTGGCGTCCGGCCGCCTTCGCGAAGATCAGCTGCCAGGGTCCGGCCAGTCGTACGAATGGCTGGAACGGGCTGGCTGCCACCAGCGATACAAGGTGTGCCGGGGACGTACGGGGCAGGGGAGTGAGACCGGGCGGTGGGATGACGGCCGCGTGCAGGGCCGGGGCGAGGGCCAGTAGCCGGGCGGTGGCCACGGGGCCGTGCAGCAGAACGCCGGCAGCCGCGACGGTCGTCCAGACGGGCCCGGCCCACCAGGAGGACAGGACGGCCGCCGCAATGAGCGGGGCGCCGAGCAGCCAGGCGGCCTCGTCCGCCCACTCCCGGGCCACCAGGACCACCCTGGCTGGGCGGGAGAGGGCGGAGGGAAGGTGCGCGACGGCGGCAGCGTGGCGGTCCGGGCGGGCGGAGGCGGTGAAGGCCAGCGCGTGGAGGTTGGCCAGTCCGGAGGGTTCGGTGTAGGGCTCGTCGAGGACGGCGACGGTGGAGGCGGTGAGGTGGGCGCCGAGCAGGGACAGCCGGTGCCCGGTGCCGAGGTCTTCCATCGGTTCGGGGAAGCCGCCGAGCGCTTGGACAGCAGGGAGATGGACGGCCATGCCGCAGCCCACGCCGTACACCATGGGCCGCAGCCACATCCGGACCGCCTCCGGCAGACGGGAGGCGGCCAGGAAGCGGTGGAGGCGGACGCGGGCGAGTTCGATGCCGAGGGAGCGCCGTAGCTGGTAGGCCCATTCCCCCTCCAGTAGCAGACCGACCGGGCCGGCCGGGAAGGGGCGGCGGGCCAGCAGTGGCAGCCGCTGCTGCTGGATGAGGGCCGGGGTGTGCCGGGTGCGGGTCCGGTGTGCGGTGGCCTCGGTGGCGAACGCCTGAAGGGTGCGGCGGTCGGGGGCCGCGTCGGCGTCGTAGACCACTGCGTACGTGTCGTCAGCGTGCTCGTCCTCCCTCCACCCGAGCGGGCCGAGAACCCGCTGCAGGCGGTCGAGGGCGAAGTTGAGCTGTCCGGCCTTGCGTCCGCCGACATCGGGCTGGTGGAGGTGCACCAGCGGCAGCCCTCTGTCCGGCAGGCGGGCGGCGAGGGCCGTCACGATGTCGGCGGTGGTCGGCTCGGTGTCGAACAGTTCGGTCAGCACCTGTAGCCGGTCGGCTGGTCGCTCGGCGTTGACCGTCTCGGCAACATTGCGGCAGCGGTCGACCGGGAATAGGCCCCGCAATTGCCCTTCCTCCAGAGGGGCGTGAGCTGCCAGGGCCGCCAGCCGGTCGCGATGTCCGGCGCGTGCGGAGACTTCACGTTCGGTGGTGACGACCACGACGGCGGCGCGGTCGCGCGGGTAGTCCAGTGCCCTGAACGCGGTCACCGTCTCCTCCGCGATGGTCTGCTCGCGCAGCATCGGCAGGAGCACCACCAGCCACGGCACCGTGTCCTTCCCCGCCTGCGTCCCAGTGGGTGTGCTGCCGGCGGAGGCGAGGAGCCACCTCGCGCATACCTCGACCGCGATCAAGGCCCACAGCGCGCGGGCCAGCAGCAGTGTCAGCAGGACGGGCACGGTGGCCTGCAGCCACATCTCGGCCGCGGTCACCGTGCTTCCTCCATCAGTTGGTAGACGCTGCGCATTTGGTCGGCGACGAGGGGCCAGGCGAACTGTTCCGCCCGTTCACGGGCGGAGGCCCGCCTGGCGGCGTGCGCGGCGGTGCCAGTCTCTGTGAGGACTTTCTCCACCGCCTCCGTCGCCGCGACGGCGTCGCCGGGCGGGGGGAGCTGGGCTGCCTCTCCCGTGTAGTGGCGGATGCCGCCGACGTCGGTGGCGACGACCGGCGTGCCGCAGGCCATCGCCTCCAGGAGCGCGTTGTTGGCGGTCGCGTCGAGTAGCGGCAGCAGCATCACGGCTGCCTGCCGGTACAGCGTGACCAGGGTCTGCTCGGCGACGCCTTCGAGGACGCGAGCGGCCGGGTGCCAGGCCCGGGTACGGGCCTGGCGGGTGACGACAACCAGCTCGACGCCGTCGCCGTAGCGGCGGTGCAGCCGCTCGTGGACCGCGTCCAGGACGGTCCAGTCCCGCAGCCACCAGCCGACGGTCAGCACCAGCGGCCGGTCGGACGGTGGCGGTGCGGGCGCCGGAGTGAAGGCGGTGGTGTCGATCCCGTGAGGTACCAGGTGCACGCGGTCGGCGGGCACCAGGTCGGCGAAGAACGCCTGCTGGTGCGGGTCGAGGACGACGATGCGTTCGGCGGTCGGCGCGAGCTTTCGCCACGTGCAGGCCGGCAGGTGCTGCTGAAGGTGTGCGGGCGGCTGGTGATAGGTGACGGCGGTCGGGCCGAGGCGGCGGCGGGAGAACCAGTATTGCTCGTCCCCGTACAGCACGTGGGCGGCCGAGCGAGAGGCCAGCAGGTGCAGGTCGGTGGCGCAGTGCTCGGCCGGGTAGAAGGGCAGCGGGCAGCTTCGGGCGAGCAGGCGGTGTGCCTGACCGGCCGCGCTGGTGGCGAGCGGTCCGGAGGGTGGGGTGATGCGGCGGACTTCGGGGAGGTGGTCGAGAAGGCGGTCGTAGCCGCCGTGGGCGGTGTGCCAGGGGACGCGGACGACGGAGGCGATCACGGCGGCTCACGCCTCCTTCGGGGCGAGAAGACCGAGGGACCGCAGTCGGCCGGTGATGGCGTGGGGACGGTTGAGGTGGACGACGGGCTGGCCGTCGGCCTGGTCCGGGTGGAGACGTTCGGCCCAGCGGCGGCGGTGCCGGCGGTGGTGGGCTGGGCCCCACCACAGGATCGAGTCGCGGGCGAGCAGGTGGCTGAAGGTTTCCCGGTTCCCGGCGAACAGCTCCTGCCGGGTGCCGGCCCGCCGGAGCGAGCGGTGGATCAGCCGGGGCAGGCAGACCCTCAGCGGCAGGTCGAGCCAGATGACGAGTTCGGCGCGAGCCAGCAGCGTCTCGCCGACTTCACCGCCGTAGTTCCCGTCGGCGATCCAGATGTCCGAGGCCAGGGCGTCTCGGACGCGGGCGTGGAAGAGCTCCGGGCCCACAGGGGTCCACCTCGGTCCCCAGAACAGCTCGTCCAGGTCGAGGTGGGGCAGGCCGGCGTGGGCCGCGATGGCGGCGGCGAGAGTGGACTTCCCGGAGGCCACCGGGCCGACCAGCGCGATGCGCTTGGGTATCACGAAAGCCTCCTCGCGACGGCATCAGCGAGCCGTTCCAGCAGGTGAGGAGTGTGCACTCCGGCGGTCACTTGCATCACCGGCACCCGGGCAACCAGGTCGTCCATGACGTCGGCGGCCTGCCGGGCCAGTTCGCCCTCGGGACGGGTGCGGTCGGCGAACCACGGGTGCAGCCAGTCCTCGTCGTGCGGGGTACAGCACACGGCGGCGAGCGCGGCGCGAGCCGCCGCCGCGCCAGGGAAAGCGACGCTGATGTCCCGGTCGTCGTCATAGAGCCGCGGGAGCACGACGAGCCGCAGCGGGGCGCTTTCCCTCACACGGACGGCGAAGGCGCCAGCGAAGTCGTGCGGGGTGCACGAAACTTTGCGGGACGTGCCGAAGTCGGTCGGCAGCACGCTGTGCGGCGGCAGGCTGCTGTTCGGGGCCAGCGCCGACAGGGTGCCGCCGGCGATGCGGACCGAGATCGGTACCCCGACCAATTTCGCGGCCAACTCGGTGACCAGTACGCGGTCAGACCCGACGAGGTCGGCGCGACGGTGAGCGGCCAGGGCTGTGAGCAGGGTGGTCTTGCCGGCCCCGGATGGGCCGGCGATCAGTACCCCGTGGTCGTCGACCGTGGCGGCTGCGGCGTGGAAGGCGGTCCAGCCGCGGTGTTCGGCGCAGCGCAGGACGACCTCGCGGATCACCCGCAGGGCGTACCGCTCTCCGCGGTCGGTCCCTGGGTGCAGCACGATGTGCAGACGGCCCGTCGTGTCGCGGGCGTACAGGTGGTCTGCCGGCAGGTGCGAGGCGGGGTCGGGCCTCCACCAGCGGACCTGCCCGAGCCGTGAGTCGAGGTACGGCTCGCCGCGGAACGGCAACACCTCCAGCGACTGTGCATCGGCCAGACGGGCCCCGTGGCCGCGAAAGAGGTCTTCGCTGTGGTGGATGCGTATCTGCGTGAGCTGCCCGCACAGCGGTGCCGTCGATTTCTCGGGGGAGAAGTTCTGCAGGTGGATGCTCTGGTCAGCGTGGAAGGTCTCGTCGGTGCGGACGTCGAAGCGGTGCCCGGCGAAGGCGACCGTCCCGTTGCTGCGGCCGCTCACCTCTGTCCCCCTGTTGCCGCCATGGCGTCGGGTGCCTGAATGAGGAGTTCTTCAGTGGTGCCATGCACCAGGCGTCGGGCGATGTCGATGCCCATCTTCACCGCGTGGTCCATGTTGCCGATCTCGTAGCGCCATGTCCCGAACCGGCCTCGTGGGTAGATCCCTTGGGACTCCATCCACGGCACCACTGTGGCCAGGGCCTCATCACGGTCGAGGGTGGGTATCGGGTAGGCGTAGTCGATCAGTTCCAGGTGGGTACTGGCCAGCGGCGCGTCCTCGGGCACGAGGCCGTGGCGCCGCAGGGCCTGGTCGCAGTCGCGTATGAGTTGGCGGTGGTCCAGCGGGGTCCCCGGCAGCATGGAGGTCTCGGTCATCCACGCGCTGAATGTCGTTGTGTCGGCGCCGGGGACGTTGGCAGGGGCGTACTTGCTGAAGTTCGTGGCCCGGTAGAACGGCACCTCAGGCTGGGGGAAGTACAGCCAGGACCGTTCGTCGGTGGTCGGGGCTTCGTAGCCGAGGCCGACCATGGCCACCGTGGTGTGCTGCAGCCGTCCGGCTGCCGCTCGCACCGCCTCCGGGGCGCAGGCCGTGATGGCGGAGAGCTGGTCAAGGGGACCGGTGGCCACCAGGTGGTCGAAGCCGATGAGGTCGCCGTCGGAGAGCGTGACAGTGCGGGCGGCCGGGTCGACGGCGACTGCGCGGACTGACGTTCGCAGGCCCGCGTCGAGCCGTGCGGCCAGGCGGCGCCAGATCTCTCCGGTGCCGCCGCGGGCGGGGAAGGCGAAGGTGGCGTTGGGTCCCCACCGGCGGGCCGGCGGGGCGGTCCCCGAGAAGGCAGCCAGGATTTCACCGGGATCGACCGGGGCGACGCGTTCGGCGACCCAGGACGAGGCCATCTGCTCAGGATGCGTCGCCCAGACCTTGGAGTTGTACGGGCCGAAGAACCGCTCCACCAGGCCCGATCCGTACATCGCCTGCAGCCACGTGGCGAAGTCCATACCCGCGGCCATCCCCTCCTCGCGCCGCTGGCAGGCGCGAAGAAGATCCTGCACACACGCCTCGGCATCCTCGGCCGGGAGACGGTGAAGGTACTGCTGGAAGGGGTAGGGCACCCACCGGTCGCGGAAGCGGACGTAGGACGACCGGTCATGATGCAGCAGCTCGTCGGGGGCGAACAACTCGGCAAGCAGCCGGTCGAACTCGCCGAAGTGGGAGAAGACCACGTGCCCGCCCAGGTCCCAAGTGAAGCCGGCCGAATCGACCACGGACGAGGCAAGTCCGCCGGGCAGAGGGGCAGCCTCCAACAGCGTCCAGGAACGGTGACCCAGCCGCTTCAACTCGTCCGCGCAGGCCAGGCCACAAGGGCCGGCGCCGAGAATGACAATCCTCTCGGAGGGTAAGGCGTGCGGTGAATCGGGCATGAAGCCTCCTTTGATCGGCAGGCGGTAAAGCTATGGCCCGCGTCCGGCGGGCGGCGGTGAGAGAACGGGGGGTGGGGTGACCCGACTGCCGATGCACGGGAAGCGGCGAGGCCACCCTGCTCAGCATCGTCTTCGACCACGAGGGGTTGGTGCGTGAGCGCGGGCCGCCGACAGGGGCCAGCTGGCGCAAGCTGGAGGAGCCTCAGGTCGCCGGCCCCTCGGTGTCCGGGTCCACGTGTGCGTTGTGGATGTGGAAGTAGGCCACCTCCACCTGCTCCTCGAAGCCCATGCCGTCCGCGAGCGCCTGGAACATCGTCCCGCTGACGGACCGGCAGTAGTCGCAGGTCTCCACGTTGGCAGGGCCCTCGCGGTGCGCCATGGCTGCACGGGCCTGCTCCACTGCTTCAGGGGACAGCCCGTCCAGCAATTCCTCGGTCAGGTCCGTGTCATCGCTCACGCCGCCATCGTGGCCACTGAGGACCCTGGAAACTCTTTCACTTGAGCGAGAGTCCCAGCTGCCCCTACATGCCGATCCAGCCCGCCATGTTCCGCAGCGGCTCCGGTGTCCGGCGGGAGAGGTGAACGAGTCCGCGGATGGTCTCCCTGGCACCAGGGTGATAGCGGGTCTGCTCCGGCGCCGCCCGCCGCGCCGCCCAGAGCGACCTCAACGACGGTTCTGCTTTTCCCAGTTCCATCTCAATGCGGGCCCGGTCGATGAAGAAGTGCGCGCGGCGGGACGTCGCGAGCGAGGCTGGCAGCTTGATCGTCTTGGCCTGCCGCAGCGCCTCGTCGTACTGCCGCATCTCCATCGCCACGGTCATCTCGTGCAAGGCCACGTTCACCGGGCCGAAATTGAGCCAGTGCACCTTGCTGGCGTCGCCGACCCGCCCCGCGTACTCGCGGGCCCGCGCGATGTGCTCGGCGGCCGCGCTAGCGTCCTCCGCCCGCGCGGCAAGCACGGAGCCGCCGAGGTGAAGCTGGCCGGCGACGGTGAGGGCTTCGCGGGTCGAGTCGCCCGGGCCGAGCAGCCTGTGGCCGGAGCCGACCAGGCGCAGGCCGATGCCGTACTCCCCTTCGCGGAAGTAGACCAGTCCCCGGAAGTACTGCCGCATGGCCGCTAGGCAGGGATCCGAGGCCCGCTCCGCGGCCCAGCCGAGCCGGTCGAGGGCGACGCTGGCAAGATCGAAGTACCCCAGCTTCACCGTGACGTCGTGCGCGGTGCGGTAGGCGGAACCGAGGGCCCGCCACAGCTCCGTCGTCGGCGAGCGCCAGCACAGGGCGGTCAGCTCCGTGATGACGTCCGGAAGGGCTGCCGCCGCCGCGTGCAGGTGGGTGGCACGGACATGGGCACACAATTCCTCGGTGGCGGTGACGAGCTCGCTGGCCGTGCGTGTAGTGACCCGGAGATCGTCGCCGAGGTCGTACAGGTCGAGGGACTCACGGATTGGCCGGATCAGCCCCGCCAGCCGGTCCTCCTGCATCTGGGTCACATACGGCTGGCCCGTCAGCACCGTGACGTCGATCCGCAGCGCTCGCGCGACCGCCGCGATGAAGTCCGCAGACGCCGGCCTTGCCCCGCACTCGACCTGGGTGAGCCAGCTGTACGAGTACGGAATCCGGTTGGACAGCTCCCGCTGCGTCAGTCCCGCCAGCCTCCGCTGCTCCTTGATCCGCGTACCGGTGTGGTCGTCGTCCCGCGTCGGCATGCCGGCCTCCCGTCTCAGACTCGTTTCCTGGAACGCTACGCGCCGCTCCATGCCGCGAGAGGCGGATTCACAAGGGACTCCGCCAAGTTGACGGCGGCCCGGCTGTGATCGGATACCCTCATGACCACTCCGACCCTGTACCTGTTCAGTAGCGCGGCCCCGCCTGTCTTCGACGTCGCGCGCGTCATCGAGGAAGCGCAGGCCGACGGCTGGGACGTATGCCTCGGTCTTACCCCAACGGCCGCCCGCTGGCTTGCCGACTCCCTCGACGGCCTCGTCGCCCTCACCGGCCACCCCGTCCGCTGGGACTACCGCCTCCCCGGACAGCCGGACGTGTGGCCGAAGCCGGATGCCGTTATCGTCGCTCCGGCGACCTTCAATACGATCAACCAGTGGGCGCTCGGGATCACGGACAAATGGCTCGTCGGCGTGGTCGCCGAGGGCATCGGCAAGGGCATCCCCATGGCGATGATGCCGTGCGTGAACCGGGCATATGTTGCGCACCCGCAGTTCGAGCGCTCGATCGATGCCCTCCGGAGCGCTGGGGTCCGGGTGCTCTACGGCGAGGGCGGCTTCATCCCGAATGAGCCAGGCCAGGGCAATCCCGCCACGTACCCGTGGCGGGCGGCCCTGGACGCCGTCGCCAACAACCTCGGCCCGACCTCCATCGCCTAGGCTTCCTTTCAACGCGCCGGAACGCGCTCCACAAAACAAGACGACGGTTGCCGGCGACGATGCCGTACCCGGGACCGCTCGCGAGTTCGCCGAGGATGCCGACAAGGTCGGGGATGACGCCGCGTTCTTCCTCGCCGGCCGTGAGGTCAGTCAGCCGTGCGTGCCGCTGGCAGAACCGCTCGGCCGTCTCGTACGGGATCCAGCGGGTCAGCGACTGACTGGGCACGCCCCAGTAGATGAGCGGCAGCTCCTTCGGGCCGGCCAGGTCTGGCAGCTTCCGCAACTCCATCTCCCTTCGGACGCCCTGGTAGGAGCGCCAGGCTCGGTCGCGGGGAGTCGTGCAGGACACCGTCGACGTCGAAGATCAGCACGGCTTCCTCCGGCTGGACGAGGGGCAAGCCACACCAGACGAGCAGGTGCGGTTCGGGGTGTCGGACCGCGCACCATCCGACCAGCTCCTCGCCCGCCCTGGCGAGCACGAGCGCCGGAGGCGCGCCGGTCAGCGCGTTCGTCAGCCTCGACCGCACCAGCGAGGCACTGACCGGGCGGTCGTCGCTGAACCCCGCGATGCCCCGCTGCCCAACGACCGCGAGCTGCTCACACAGCCCGTCCGACAGGACGCCCGCATGCACGGCGATGTCGATGGAATCGGTGCTCATGCCGCCTCCCCGGGTCCTGCGAGGCCAACCGAGCGGGCCGTGAGGTCGGATGCTGCCGTGGCGTTGGCCGTCTTCGACGGCTGCTCTTCGGCAGAAGCCATGTCCGGTATCGTCACCGCTGCTCCAAAGTCGCGGGAGTCGTTGGACTCGTCAGCGACCATGCAGCCGACCAGCGTCAGACCGATCAGGTTCGCCCCGATCAGGACGAGGCCGGAGGTTCGGCCCTGCGAAGCCCGGTGTCGCCCCCGGGTCTGGCTCAGCCCACCCGCCGGTAACGAAGAAGAAGCACTCACCGCCCGATCACCCCCGCGGCGATCCGGCGCCCCTGAGAGGCGCGGGCGGTTGCGACGGCCCGGATAGCCTGAATGACAGCGATGTGGGAGAACCCCTGCGGGAAGTTGCCCAGCTGGCGCTGGTGGTGGACGTCCCACTCCTCGGCGAGCAGGCCGAGGTCGCTGCGGATCCGGAGCAGGCTCTCCAGGAGGATCTCGGCTTCGTCGACGCGGCCGATGGTGCAGAGCGCCACGATCAACCACCCCGAGCCGATGAGGAAGGTGCCCTCGTCGCCGGCGAGGCCGTCGACGCCCGGCACCTCGCCCCCGGTGCGGTAGCGCAGCAGGAACCCGCCCGTCGTGGACAGCTCCTGCTGGATCGCCTCGACCGTGCCGATGACCCGCTTGTCGTCCGGTGGCAGGAACCCGGTCGTAACGATCTGCAACAGGGAGACGTCCAGCTCCGTCGAGCCGTACGACTGCGTGAAGGTGTTGCGTTCCTCGTCGTATCCTCGCTCGCACACCTGCTGGTGGATCGCGTTGCGCAGCTCACGCCACCTCTGCGGTGGCCCGTCGGCACGGCCATCCTCGATGAGCCTGACCGCACGGTCGACCGCGCACCAGGCCATGACCTTGGAGTGCACGAAGTGCCGGCGCGGACCACGGACCTCCCGGATTCCTTCGTCCGGCTGCTCCCAGAGGATCTCCAGGCACGCGACGAGGTCCGTGATGATCGGGGCTACGACAGGGGCCAGCTCCGGATCGTGCTCCTGGGCCGCGTACAGGGCGCCGACGATCTCGCCGTACACATCGAGCTGCAGCTGCTTCGCGGCTCCGTTCCCGATGCGGACCGGGGCGGAGTTCTCGAAGCCAGGCAGCCAGCCGAGCTCGGCCTCGGTCAGCTCTCGGCTGCCGTCGACCCGGTAGATGGCCTGCAGGTTCTCGGGCCGGCCGCCGATCGCTGTTCGCAGCCAGCCGATCCAGGCCCGGGCCTCCTCCACGTAGCCGCAGCTGAGAAGGGCTTCGACCGTCATGGCGGAGTCACGAGGCCAGCAGTAGCGGTAGTCCCAGTTGCGTTCGCCGCCGATTTTCTCGGGCAGCGAGGTGGTCGGAGCGGCCACGAATCCGCCGGTCGGTCCGTACTGGAGCGCCTTCAACGTGATGAGAGAGCGCTCGACCGCCTCCCAGTGGGGGCCGGAGTACGTGGACTTGGCCGTCCAGCCCGCCCAGAAGTCCGCGGTCTGCTTCAGCAGCCCTTCCGGTGCGGGAAGCGGTGGCGGCTCGTCGCCTCCGGGCTGCCATGCGATCGTGAAGGCCAGTTGCTCATCCTTCACGACGCTGAACTCGGAGATCAGGTCGCCGCCGGACACGCGGGTGCGTGCGTCGGTGCCGAGCCATAGGCGGCCGTCGCCCAGACCGACGTTCGTCCGGCGGCCGGCGATGTCGAGCCGCGGAACAGCCCGGCCGTAACCGGGACGGGCCCTAAGGACGGACCGCATCGGAACCCGGCCGCTGACGCCCTTGACGATCCGGACCAGCTGCGTCACGTCGTCCTTTTCGGTGAAGGGCATGAAGTCGAGAAGCTGGACGGTGCCGGAGGGAGTGATCCAGGTGGATTCCAGGATCAGCGTGCCGTCGAGATAGCGCCGTCCGTCGGCGGCGGGCGCGGTGCCGTGCGGCCCGGCGGGCCCGATGCGCCACATGCCGTGGTTCTCGCTGCCCAGCAGCGCGGTGAACGCGGCTGCGGAGTCGAAGCGCGGCAGACACATCCAGTCGATGCTGCCGTCGCGGTCGACCAGCGCGCCGGTGCGTCCGTTGCCGACGAGGCCGTGGTCCTCGATCCGGCCCGCCCGCCGCGGACGGTGGGGGATCTCCGCGGGGGGACGCGGGGAAGGGAGCTTCACGCTGCCACCGCCGTCGGCAGGGCACGGTGAGGGGCGACGATCTGGCCGTCGGGGAGCAGCTCACCGGTGTCGTCGAAGAGCAGGACGCCGTTGCACAGAAGGCTCCACCCCTGCTCGGGGTGATGGGCCGAGAGACGGGCCGCCTCACGGTCTGCGGAGTCGGCGCTCGGGCACGGGGGTTGGTGCTGACACATGGTGGGAGTCCTTGTGGGTACGGCAGGAGACGGGAGCGGTGGACGAGCAAGCCAGCGGCTTCCGGTGGTCAGTTCCCGGGGGACCCGAGCGGAGATTGTGGAGCGCTCGGAGGCCGGGAGGAGCCAGGGAGCCAGACGGACGTTCGCTCTACTCCGTGCGTCGTGCGGCTATCAGTGGCAGGAATGAGCCGTGGGAGGCTCGCTGGCATAGGGATGCGGCGCGTGCGGAAATCGCTCAGTTCTAGGGGAGCTGGCGAGTGCGTGCAGAATCTCCGCGATGCACTCGGCCGTGGGCTGTTGGGTGTCCACGACGATCTTCGGAGCCAGAATCGAGCCCGCGCTCCCCGCGTCTCCCGGGGGCCCTTCAGCGTCCTTGTGGGCCTTTTGAGCGGGGTCCTCCGACACAGGGGCTGTGCGGACGCATTCGATGACGTGAAGGCGGTGGCCTATACCGCCGGCCAGATGCCGGAGCGCTCGCACATCGCGGGCCCGTGTGAGGGGATGAGCATCGAGGACTACTGGGGAAGTGGGGCGCTGGTGGAGATTCCACACCGCGGCCTGCAACAGCCACTCGTAGAGGCGGGCCGCTTGCTCGTGCGAGGTGGTGCGGGACGTAGGGAACATCACGGTTCGCAGTTGGGCGAGGTCGAGCAGGACCCCGCCGATGACGATCGCGAGATGTCTGGCCAACTCCGACTTGCCCGTACGCGGCCGACCGCCGATGGCGACGATCACCGCGCCTCCACAGCCGTGCATCCGCTCGAGGCGACCTCGCGCTTACGAGCGGGTACTTCCGCCTCGCCCGGCCAGCGGAAGAAGGCCCACACTCCCTTGCCGACAACCTCTCCGTCACGTGTCGCGGGAGCCGCCGTCCAGTGGTCGGCAATCGCGGAGACGAGCCGGAGACCGCGTCCACCGTCCGCGGTGTCGGGCCGGAACACCGGCGCGGGAACATTCGGCGAGTTGTCAGTCACCAGGATGCCGAGTGCCGCGCCGGGTTTGACGGAGAGCGACAGCCCGAGCGTCTCGGTCTCGCCCGCTGGCCGAGTTCGACCATGAAGCACGGAGTTCGTCACCAGCTCGCTGGCCACGAGAAGGACGCGGTCCGTCAGCTCGTCTTTGCGGCTGAATCCCCAGCCCAAGAGCTCTTCCTGGAGGAACTGCCGCGACTGGGGCACGGCCTGTCCCGAGTTCGCGAGATGGATCGTAGCCAGTTCCGCCTCGACATCGTGCGCCAGGACAGCGAGGAACTGTCCGGTCTTCCGAGTCGACGTCATTGAGCGCACCCCCAATCCTGGATGGCGGGTGCCGCCGGCCGATGTCCGGAGCGCGGCGGCACCCGCAGGCTCACGAGCCAAGACCGTCAGGTGTCGTGGCCGGCGAGCCGCTTGTGGTCTCGGGAAGCCCGAGGAGGGCAAGAGTTGCCCCCGTGCACCAGGAGCGGCAACCGTGACGGTTCACGTAAACGTGACCGGCTTGCGTGACGCTTCACGTATTTCCAGGGCCGTACTTGACGGAGCCGCGTTTTCTTGAAACAGAGCGGACAGCATGTCAGTACGCTGGTCGGCGAGTTCGAAGGGAATCAACTCCATGCGACGTGGCCCTGGACCCCATCGTCCGTCCTGCGCAAAGCGGTTACGCGAGAGCGGTGCCGAACGCGGACAGTCAACCGACGAGATCGCCCGCACGATTCAGACGCACTGCTCCGTCTCCCCCTTGCGCGCACAGCGTCTGGCCATGGGCCTCACCCTGACCGAGGCAGCGGACCAGATCCGCGAGCTCGTCTCTGACCTGGACAGGGCCCCCCGGGTCACCGTGGAACAGCTGCGGCTCTGGGAAACGGGAGGGCATCAACCGCTTCGTTCCACCGTGCTCGTGCTCGCCGCCTTCTATGGCTGCTCGCCCGGGGGGCTGGGCCTGGAAGACACCGAGGCCGTCGCTGGCATCGTCCTCCGGGCAGAGTCCCGGCATGGGCACCGCGCCGAGATCACCCCCATGTCCGCCATCGGCGAGCGGATCCCGACGGCTGCCGAGCACCTCTCGCACAGGGTCGACGCCGCGCGGCGTGCGGTGGACCGTACCCTGGCCTCCGCGACGGTCAACTCCAACCAGCTGGACCACATCGACGAGATGGTCCTTTGGGCCAGCCAGGAGTACATCTCCACCCCGCCGGCCCTGATGCTCACCCGCCTTCTGGACCTCCTTGCCGAGGTCGAGGAGCTGGCCGCATGCCGACAGCCAGCCGCCGTCCAAGTTCGGCTCTCGGAGCTGACTGCGATGCTCTCCACGCTGACTGCCGACGCACTCATGAAACTTGGAGACCTCACGCGGTCGCGATCTTGGTACGCCACAGCGCGTACCGCTGCGGACGACAGCGGAAACTCGGAGCTTCGAGCTCGCGTCAGGGCTCAGGCCGCGATGCTGCCCTTCTACTACGGTCCGATCACCCAGGCGGTGAATCTGTGCCGGGAGGCCAGGGTGATCAGCAGCAGAGCACGAACCAGCGCCACGCACGCCTTCTCGGCAGCAGCAGAGGCGCGGGCCCTGGCCAAGCTTGGCGCCGAGGCCGAGGCCGAGGCCGCACTGCGCTACGCGACGAAGGTGTTTGAACAGTTCGGCGGAGACTCGGCGGACGATGCCTTCGCCTTTCCGGAGCGCCGCTACCTGCTCTACAAGAGTGGGACGCTGACCGCTCTCGGGCACACGCGCGAGGCCCGCCAAGTCCAGGATCAGGCGCTCGTCCTCTACCAGGACAAGACAGGGATCGATCCTGCCCTCCTCCGGCTTGAAGCAGCCATCTGCTACGCGCGGGACCGAAGCCCTGACGAGGCGTGCCAGCTGGCCGGCGCCACCTTCCTGCGGATGGACCCCGCCCACCGCACACCGATCGTGGAGGAAAGAGCCCGCGAGGTTGTACAGGTCCTTCCGTCGGTTATACGGACAGGCCGGGCGGCGCGCGAGCTTCTTGAGATCATCGAGCTTCCGCCAGGCCGGATGTGACAGGACGGGCCCGTGTCGGTAAGCCTGTGCGACATGACAATCACGCCGGCCCCGGGTGGGTTCGACGAGTTCGAGATGTACCAGGTACTAGAGCGGGCCTGCGCGAAGGCCGGCCTCGACAGCCGTGATGCGCGTCTGCTGCGCGGTCACACCAACGCGGTTCTCCTCCTGGAGAAGGAGCAGGTGGTGGCCAAGATCGCTCGGAAGGGAACGGACGTCGAGAGCGTTGCGCGCACAGTTACCTTCGTACGCTGGCTCATCGAAGCAGGCTTTCCTACCGCCCCGCTGCACCCCTGCGATCAGCCGCTGATCGTCGATGGGCACTCTGTCACCTTCTGGACCTACCTGCCACAACCCGAGCACCCGGTGGCGGCCGGGCAGCTGGCCGGTCCCCTCAAGGCGCTCCACTCGCTGCCTCCGCCCCCGATCGCCCTTGCTGAGCACGACAACATCCGTGCGATCCGCCGCTCACTGACCGCGATCACATGTCTCCCTGCCGCAGCCATCCGATACATGGAGGAGGAGGCAGACCGACTCGAGGGGGCATTGTGGGGAGTCGACTTCGCGCTTCCCCCCGGACTGATACAGGGCGACCCACAGCACCGAAACGCGTTGCACACCACCGACGGATCTGCGGTGCTGTGCGACTGGGACACGGTCGCCCATGGTCAGCCGGAATGGGACCTCGTCACGGTCGAAGTCCACTGTCGGCGGTTCGGCTACGGCCAAGCTCACTACCAAGCCTTCGCGAGCACCTACGGGTGGGACGTAACGAAATACGCCGGCTACTCGGTTTTGCGTGATATTCGGGAGCTGCGCATGATCACCACTAACGCACGAAAAGTTCGACATGCTCCTGAGTCTTTGAGCGAGATCCGGCGGCGATTCGACGGGCTCAGGAGGAGGGACACGCAGCTCCCCTGGAACATCCTCTAGCGTTCGGCCTAGAGCCCTGCTGCCCCGGCAACGACCTCTGGCTGATCGACGGCCGTCTCATGCTGTCCCACTGGTTCACCGGTGTTGGCGAGTGGGCGGGACACGAGTTCAACGAGGACTCGGCCACGGTCAAGATGGTGATCGCCGCGTTCGAGGCCGTCTGGGAACGGGCCATCCCGCACGAGGAGTTTACGACCTAGCCTTACCGTCCCACCCTCACCGGACTCAAGCACGGCGCCTCCAAGCCGCCTTACCGCCTCGGCAAGCTCACGGTGTCCACAGAGGAGAGACCCGCTGCGGCGTCGAAGAGTCGGCCAGCAGCGATGCGACACCGTGGGGAACACCGAGCTTCCCCAGAGCCCAGTCGAGCGCATTAGCTTCGGCGTCGCACATTCGGGCGATCAGACTGGTCTGTTCAGGCAGAAGGATTCGTCGGGGGATCATGATCGTTTCCCGGACCCGGTCGAGGGGCAGTCCTCGCCGGAAGCCCTGTGCGGCGGGGCGGAGCGCGTCCTCGTTCGGCGGAAGCGGCAGGCGTCGGCGGGCCGCGTTCGAGACGACGATCCCGGCGACGTGAACGTACTCCGCCAGGAGCGGCCCCAACAGGTCCGCGAGCGCATCGGTCTTGGCGGCGAGCGACATCTCGGCGAAGGGAGTCGGGAAGTGGAAGAGACCGCTGTGGTCCTCCACCCAGATCCAGGCTGTGCCTGCCCCCGCCGTTTTGGCGCACTTGCCGTGCACCTTGCTTAGGAGCCGCCTGCCCTGGTCGCTCTCCACGGTGTCCCCGGTCAGGGTGGTGCCCTGGGGAGCCGTGCCAGGGTGGACGGTCAGCCGCCTCCCGGCGCTGCTGAGGACATCGACCGCGGCCTCCAAGGCCGCGCACTGTTGGGCGGCCTCCTCGGTCCGCTTCTTCCAGGTCTCGAAGTCGCCGCCGCTGAGGAGTTCGGGGAGGTCACCTTCCCAGTAGATGTCACGGCCCCTGTCCAGGGCGAAGAGATGAGCCCGGACGTTCTCGCGGAACCTCTCGTAGTCCTGGAACTTCTGATCTTCGGCGAAGGTGACGACCTCGATGAAGACGGGGCCGATACGAACATCGCCGGGGCCGCCACTGGCTTTTGCCGGCTCCAGCTCGACCCTGAGTCCGTGGGCCGCCCCCATGAGCGCGAGCCGGGCCTGTGTCTGGGAATGCAGGAACCGGGACAGGGTGACGTCGCAGCGTGCATCCCGCTTGACCGAGGCAATGCCCGGCACCGCGGCTTCCTCCAGATAGGCGTATGCGGCCCACCACCGCACTGCTTCCACCCATGCTCCCGGGGCGGCTCCGTCCATGAACTGGAGCACCGGGGCGTGTCGGCCCAGACCGACGAAGGTGTCGCTGGCCCGACCCGGGGCGGGGGAGGGGACCACGGCCTTGGGCAGCCAGCGGCTGTTGAAGAACGCGGTGAGTCCGGCCACGGCGCGTGCGGTCACCTGATGACCTGCGGGGGAGAGGTAGCCGGCACCCTCCGGGCAACCGAACCACGCCTCCCAGTCGATCGCCCGGCGGCCCTGGTCGATCGCCCGCCATATCTCTTCGTCACGAGGGTGCATGCCCGTGATCATGACGCATCCGCAGACGAGGATGCGGGGATTTTCCCGAACATTCGGCGCTTCCTCCCGGCTGGCCCTGGACCAGTGCCTCATCCGGTCCGCATCACAGCAATAGCGGACAGCGACTGCGGATCGCGACCGGCGCCCCCCGCATGCTCATTTGGAGGGACTTCCTATCGCGCCCAAAGTGGCCGACTTCCCGGCGGGGTGGTAGCGGGCATTCGCTTACGGCAGACGAGGATTGACGGCAAGAGACTGGAACCTAGGCCGGGAGCATGTCAACGTACAACATCCCGAAAATGCCAAGGCGGACGAGGAGGTGATCGACAGGAATGGAGGGAGAGATTGCAATCCCAGACTTGTGGGATTGGCGGCCTGGAGTGGTTTCTGCGTAGGAGGTCCGTGCGTCTGGTATCGCGACCGCGCAGTTCTCGTGCATATTGCAGCGCACCCGGGCCGCGAGGAGGTACGTGGCCCGGGCCGTGAATGTTCCCGAGCGCCGCGTAGCGCGAAATCTGGATCGCCTAGTAGCTGACGGTTCGCTGGTGCTCGTTGCAGACGGTGCCTCACCGGCCCTGAGCTCGTACCGGTTGGCTTACTGACGGAAACCCATCCGAGGTACTGCGACCTCATCGGCGGGGCGCGCGCAACATAGCCGAGGGGGGGGCGGGAGACACAACCCCCACACTCGAGAAACACACACGCGGGGAGACCCCCCGGGGGGGTGGGGGGGTGTGGGGGGGTGGTGGGGGGGGCCGGGCGA
>NZ_JBHYKM010000002.1:62208-86768 GCF_042741435.1 Streptomyces sp. NPDC058955
TTCTACACAACCACCCGCGCTGCTCCCTCACCACGGGGGGGGGGCCCCCCCCAAACCCGCCCCCCCGCCGCGGTTCACACACCCCGGCCATCGTCAGGACCATTCAGGTGTTCGCAACCGGCTGTGCTTGGCGGTGGAGCCGTAGTGGACGTGGGCTGCCCGTGCCCGTTCTCTTTCGTCTCTCACAGGAAGCG
Source organism: Streptomyces sp. NPDC058955 (assembly GCF_042741435.1). Taxonomy (NCBI): domain Bacteria; kingdom Bacillati; phylum Actinomycetota; class Actinomycetes; order Kitasatosporales; family Streptomycetaceae; genus Streptomyces; species Streptomyces sp. NPDC058955. Next base: position 62,403 of record NZ_JBHYKM010000002.1, read on the forward strand.
CTCCATGCCTACTCGATCGCTGCTCGCTCCCTCAGCTGTGCCTGACCCCGCCAGCGCGGGCCGCGCCTGCTTTCTCAACGTAAAGGATGCCGCCGCGTACCTCGGCATATCACCGCACACCCTCTATGTCTGGCGGCATCGACGGCAGGGCCCGCCGAGCTTTCGCATGGGTCCTCGTGGTCGCGTCATGTATCGGCGGACGGCCCTCGACGCCTGGATTCATGACCAGGAACGAGCGGACTCTCGCTCCAACCCTGCTTTGAACCCACTCAGCGCGGCTCCGCAGCGACGTGGGAACCCCGGTGCTTGACGCATCGAATGTTGTCGGACGCGTTCGTACCCTCTTGAAAGGAGACTTGTTTGGCCGGCCATATCGAGGATCGGTGGCTCAAGAAGAAGAAGGATCCGGTCACCGGGAGAAGGGAGAAGACCGCTCGCTACGGTAAAGGCAAGCGGTACAAGGTCGCTGGCATACCTGGGGTGCGAGACCGATCCTTTGAGGTGCTGGAGGATGCCAAGGCGTGGCTTCGCCGCGCGGCCACGGACGAGGAGCGAGGCGAGTTCGTAGACCCGCGCGACGGGTCCATCACGCTGGCCGACTACATCGCGACGCACTGGGCACCAGGGCGAGGCGGTGCTCCGAAAACCCAGGACAGTCAGGAGCGTAGGTGGCGTCTCCATATTGTCCCGCACCTGGGCCAGCTTCCGCTCAGGAGCATCGCTGCAACGGATCTGCGCGCGTTCATAACCAAGTTGGAGTCGACAGTCTCGTCAGTCGACTACCAGCGCGGCATCCTGTCCGAGCTTTCCTCCATCCTGGAAGCGGCCGTCGACGACAAGCGCCTCGCGCGCAACCCGATGCACGCGAAATCCGTGCGGTGGCCCAAGTCGCCACGGGAGCGGCGCGACGCGTGGCCGATGGACACGGCACTGCGCGTCCGCGATGCCATCAGTGAGCGGAACAGGATCGCCGTCGTAGTCGGCCTGGGGTGCGGACTCCGCCAGGGGGAGGTCTTCGGGCTCAGTCCCGAGGACATCGACCACGGGCGCGGCCTGCTGCACGTTCGGCGCCAAGTGCAGGCGATTCACGGAAGGCTGTACTTCGCCTTGCCGAAGGGGAAGAAGATCCGCACGGTGGATCTGCCCCCTTCGGTAGCCGAGGAACTCAAGCGTCACATCGAAGCGTTCCCGCCGGTAGAAGTAGAGCTGCCGTGGGGCAAGCCGGAGGGGGAGAGGAAGAAGTTCTCCCTGCTGCTCACCACGCGCTTCGGCAACGCTGTCGCGGTGAACACATGGAACACCTACACCTGGAAGCCCGCCTTGGCCAAGGCGGGCGTCATCCCGCCGCGCGCCGAGGGGGCGAAAGCCTGGCAGTGGGCGGCGGCTCCGAAGGACGGCTTCCATGTGCTTCGGCACACCTACGCCTCGATCATGTTGGAAGCCGGAGAGTCCGTCGTGACCCTGGCTCGGTGGCTCGGACACTCCTCGCCTGCGATCACTCTCGGTTACTATGCTCACTTCATGCCGGAGGCCGGCAGCAAGGGGCGCGGCACCATCGACGGTCTGCTTGGGGAGCGCGGGGTATCAGCTTGCTAGCCGAAACTCCCCAGATTCTCCCCAGCGCTGTTGACCTGTGTTCCCGGCCTCTACGCTCCGGAGACGTCTTCCGTGGATTGCAAGGTTGAAGAGATGGGTGGCCTGGGAAAGTGTTGCAAGAGGTCGTAGCGACCCGCTATGTCACGCCCCTGCGGGAGGGTGGATCGCTCCCCGGGATCGTCGAGGCCGACGATCTCGGCACGTACGTCATGAAATTCACCGGCGCCGGTCAGGGCCGCAAGACCCTCGTCGCCGAGGTGATCTGCGGGCAGCTCGCCCGGCGGCTCGGGCTGCGCGTGCCCGAGCTGGTCACCATCCAGCTCGACCCGGTCATCGGGCTCTCCGAGCCCGACCAGGAGGTGCAGGAGCTGCTCAAGGCGAGCGGCGGGCTCAACCTCGGCATGGACTTCCTCCCCGGCTCGCTGGGCTTCGACCCGCTCGCGTACGAGGTGGACCCGGCGGAGGCCGGGAAGGTCGTGTGGTTCGACGCGGTCATCAACAACGTGGACCGCTCCTGGCGCAACCCGAACATGCTCGTCTGGCACGGCGACCTCTGGCTCATCGACCACGGCGCCACCATGATCTGGCACCACAACTGGCCGGGCGCCGCCGCGTCCGCCGCCAAGCCGTACGACGCCTCCGACCACGCCCTCGCGCCCTTCGCCCCGGACATCGCCGCGGCCGCCGCCGAGCTGGCGCCGCTCGTCACCCGGGAGCTGCTCGACGAGGTCGCCGCCGACGTGCCCGACGAATGGCTGGTGGACGAGCCCGGCTTCGACACCACCGACGCGGTGCGCGCCGCCTACGTGGAGGCGCTGCTGCCGCGCGCGGCCACCATCCACGAGCGGATCACCCTCGGCCCGCGCAGCGACCGCCGCCCGCAGCAGCCGCCCGGCTGGCTCGCCGAACGCCTCGCCCCCCGCCCCACCCAGAAGGACAGCACGACGTGACCGACCGCGATGTCTTCGAGTACGCGCTGCTGCGCGTGGTGCCGCGCGTCGAGCGCGGCGAGTGCTTCAACGCGGGCGTGGTCGTCTACTGCCGGGCCCGCTCCTTCGTCGCCGCCCGCACCCACCTCGACGAGGCCAAGCTGGCCGCGCTCGACCCGGCCGCCGACGTCACCGGCGTCCGCGCGGCGCTGCGCGCGGTCGAGGGCGTCTGCCTGGGCGGGGACGCGGCCGGGCAGGCCGCCCGGGACGACGCCGGGCGGCGGTTCCGCTGGCTGATCGCGCCGCGTTCCACGGTGGTGCAGCCGGGCCCGGTGCACACCGGGCTCACCGGCGATCCCGAGGCCGAGGTGGAACGCCTGCTCGATCTGCTCGTCCGCTAGCCGGCGCTTCCGGTCCGGCTGCCCGTCCGGCGCGCGTGCGGCGCCCGTCCGGCGGGCGGCGCCGTGCGTCCGCCGTGTGACGGAGGAGTGACGGGGTGCACCTGGTGGGCCGTTGACACCGGGTGCCAGGACTTCTAGCGTCTCGTCCTGCGGTCGATACTAAGCGGTCGCTCATGAGCCCGGGAGAGTCCGGGAACCCTGAGGGCGAGGAGAAGCAAGCATGTCCACCACCGAGCAGCGCGTAGCCGTCGTCACCGGTGCCGCACGGGGCATCGGCGCCGCCACCGCGATCCGCCTCGCGGCCGAGGGCCGCGCCGTCGCCGTCCTCGACCTCGACGAGGCGGCCTGCAAGGACACCGTCGAGAAGATCACCGCCGCCGGCGGCCGCGCCCTCGCGGTCGGCTGCGACGTCTCCGACGGCGCCCAGGTGGAGGCCGCGATCGCCCGCGTCGCCGCCGAGCTCGGCGCGCCCACGATCCTCGTGAACAACGCCGGCGTCCTCCGCGACAACCTGCTCTTCAAGATGTCGGAGTCCGACTGGGACCTCGTCATGAACGTGCACCTCAAGGGCGCGTTCCTGATGGCGAAGGCCTGTCAGAAGCACATGGTGGACGCGGGCTTCGGCCGGATCGTCTCGCTCTCCTCCTCCTCGGCGCTCGGCAACCGCGGCCAGGCCAACTACTCCGCGGTCAAGGCCGGCCTCCAGGGCTTCACCAAGACCCTCGCCAAGGAGCTCGGCAAGTTCGGCGTCACCGCCAACGCCGTCGCCCCCGGCTTCATCGTCACCGAGATGACCGCCCAGACCGCCGAGCGGGTCGGCATGGGCTTCGAGGAGTTCCAGGCCGCCGCCGCCTCCATGATCCCGGTCCAGCGCGTCGGCCGGCCCGAGGACGTCGCCAACGCCATCGCCTTCTTCACGGGCGACGACGCCGGCTTCGTCTCCGGCCAGGTCATGTACGTGGCCGGCGGCCCGCTCAACTGACCCGGCACGGCGAGAGAGGGAGTACGCGATGACCGCACAGCAGCCGCCGGAGCCCTCCGGCAAGGTCGCACTCGTCACCGGCGCCAGCCGGGGCATCGGCTACGGCATCGCCGAGGCGCTCGTCGCCCGCGGCGACCGGGTCGTCATCACCGGACGGGGCGAGGAGGCCCTCAAGGAGGCCGTGGAGCGCCTCGGGGCCGACCGGGCCGTCGGGGTGGCGGGCAAGGCCCACGACACCGCCCACCAGGCCGCCGCGGTGGCGGCCGCGATGGACGCCTTCGGGCGCGTCGACTACCTGGTGAACAACGCCGGCACGAATCCGGTCTTCGGGCCCCTCGCGGACCTCGACCTGGACGTGGCGCGAAAGGTGTTCGAGACGAATGTCGTCTCGGCGCTCGGATTCGCCCAGCGGACCTGGCACGCCTGGCAGAAGGAGAACGGCGGCGCGATCGTGAACATCGCCTCGGTCGCCGGAATCTCCGCCTCCCCCTTCATCGGGGCGTACGGGGTCAGCAAGGCCGCCATGATCAATCTGACCCAGCAGCTGGCGCACGAATTCGCGCCGGTGGTCCGGGTGAACGCCATCGCCCCGGCCGTCGTGAAGACGAAATTCGCGCAGGCGCTCTACGAGGGCCGGGAGGCCGAGGCGGCCGCCGCCTACCCGATGGGCCGGCTGGGCGTGCCGGAGGACATCGGGGGCGCCGCCGCCTTCCTGACCTCGGACCAGGCGGGATGGATCACCGGTCAGACGCTCGTCGTCGACGGGGGCATTTTCCTGAACGCCGGAGTCGGGTGACCGATTACCGGACACTTTCCGGATTTCGTGTCCGGATTGGCCCCGGTTGCATCTCGATCGTCTCAAGTGCCCCGCCGGGCTCGCCCATTGACCTGGCGGGGTACTGCGGTATCGTCGGCCGACCCCAGGCTGAACGAGGAGCGTGCACGTGTTCAACCGGACGAGTCTGCAGGCCGCTGCAGCCCTTGCGTCCATATCCCTGGTATCCGGATGCGGTGTTTTCTCGGATACCGAGTCCGCCGGGGAGCAGAGGATCACGATCGGGACGACGAGTTCCCCGACGACGCTCGATCCCGCGGCTTCCTGGGACAATTCCTGGGAGCTTTTCCGGAACGTCTACCAGACCCTGGTGAGTTTCCCGACGGGAAGCACCACGCCGAAGCCGGACGCGGCCGAATGCAAGTTCACGGACACGTCCAGCCGGGTCTTCGAATGCACGCTTCTCGAGGGGCTCACGTTCTCCAACGGCCACAAGCTCGACGCGAAGGCCGTGCAGTACTCGATCGAGCGGATCCGCACGATCGACGCCGAGGGCGGCCCCAACGGCATGCTCGGCTCGCTCGACACCATCGAGACGGTCGGCGACCGCACGGTCGTCTTCAAGCTCAACAAGGCCGACGCCACCTTCCCCTTCGTCCTCGCCACCCCGGCGATGTCGATCGTGGACCCGGCCGAGTACCCGGCCGACCAGCTCCGCAAGCAGGACGGCAAGATCGCCGGCTCCGGCCCGTACGTGCTGGACGGGTACGAGGTGCGCAAGCAGGCCGAGCTGTCCCGCAACCCGAAGTACAAGGGCTTCGCCGACCGCAAGAACGGCGGCGTGACCATCAAGTACTTCGACCAGTCGGAGGCGATGGTCAAGGCGCTCCGCGACGAGGAGATCGACGCCACCTACCGCGGTCTGACCGCGGAGGAGGTGACCTCGCTCGAGGAGGACAACGAGGAGAACGCGGGCCTCCAGCTCGTCGAGTCCACCGGCGCCGACATCCGCTACCTGGTCTTCAACACCGAGGACGAGTCCGTCGCCGACCCGGCCGTCCGCCGGGCCATCGCCCAGGTCGTGGACCGCGACGAACTGGTCAGCAAGGTCTACCGGGGCACCGCCGAGCCGCTGTACTCGATGGTCCCCAAGGGCATCGCCGCCCACACCACCAAGTTCTTCGACACCTACGGCCACCCCGACAAGGCCAAGGCGAAGAAGATCCTGCGCAAGGCCGGCATCACCGAGAAGGTGGAGCTGAACTTCTGGTACACCACGGACCGGTACGGCTCCTCGACGGCCGCCGAGTTCGCCGAGCTGAAGCGCCAGCTGGAGGCGTCCGGCCTCTTCAAGGTCACCATCCAGGGCAAGCCGTGGACCGAGTACCAGGCCGCCTACCAGCAGGGCGAGTACCCCGTCTTCGGCCGCGGCTGGTTCCCGGACTTCCCGGACCCGGACAACTTCGTCGCCCCCTTCCTCGGCAAGAAGAACGTCCTCGGCACGCCCTACCTGAGTCCGCGGATCACCGACGAGCTGCTGCCCAAGTCGCGCCGCGAGAGCGACCGCGGGGCCGTCACCGACGAGTTCGAGGAAGCGCAGTCGATCATGGTCGAGGACGTCCGGCTGCTGCCCCTGTGGCAGGGCAAGCTGTACATCGCGGCCCGTGAGGACATCGGCGGCGGCGAGCGCGCGCTCGACCCGCAGACCGTCATGCAGCTGTGGGAGCTGCACCGCCGGGCCAGCTGGTAGACGCCGGTACGGGAGGCCGCCGGGACCCGCTGTCAGTGGGCCCCGGTAGGTTCCGTACTGGAACTGCCGAACCACCGGAGGTTGTGGACCGTGACCGACATCAACATGCTGCCCGAGTCCTGGCGGGGCGTCCTCGGCGAGGAGCTGGCCAAGCCGTACTTCGCGCAGCTCACCGAGTTCGTCGAGCAGGAGCGGGCCGCCGGACCGGTCTACCCGCCGAAGGACGAGGTCTTCGCGGCCCTGTCCGCCACCCCGTACGACAAGGTGAAGGTCCTGATCCTCGGTCAGGACCCGTACCACGGCGAGGGCCAGGGCCACGGCCTGTGCTTCTCCGTCCGCCCCGGCGTGAAGACCCCGCCGTCGCTGCGGAACATCTACAAGGAGATGCAGTCCGAGCTGGGCCACCCGATCCCGGACAACGGCTATCTGATGCCGTGGGCCGAGCAGGGCGTCCTGCTGCTCAACGCGGTCCTCACCGTCCGCGCCGGCGAGGCGAACTCGCACAAGGGCAAGGGCTGGGAGAAGTTCACCGACGCCGTCATCACCGCCGTCGCCTCCCGTCCGGACCCCGCCGTCTTCGTCCTCTGGGGCAACTACGCCCAGAAGAAGCTCCCCCTCATCGACGAGGAGCGGCACGTCGTGGTGAAGGGCGCCCACCCCTCGCCGCTGTCGGCGAAGAAGTTCTTCGGCTCCCGGCCGTTCACCCAGATCGACGCGGCCGTCGCCGCCCAGGGCCACGAGCCGATCGACTGGCGGATCCCCGACCTCGGCTGAGCCTCGGCGGGATCGAGGCCGCGGCCGGTTAGCGTCGGACCTCCACGCAGTGCGAGCGCCGGGAGGCCGCGGTGACCGAGCAGCAGCGGACGTCGGACGAGGCCGTCCTGACCAGGATCGGGCAGGCCAGGATGCTGCTCCACGGGGGAGACCGGGAAGAGGCCCGCAACCGCCTCGGCGTCCTGTGGCAGCAGCTGGGCCCCGACGGGGACCCGCTGCACCGCTGCACCCTCGCCCACTACCTGGCCGACACCCAGGACGACCCGGACACCGAGCTGGCGTGGGACCTGCGGGCCCTCAGCGCCGCCGACGGCCTGGAGGACGGACGGCTCGCCGCGCACGACTCGGCCGCCGCCCTGCGGGCCCTCTACCCCTCGCTCCATCTCAACCTCGCCGCCGACTACGCCAAGCTGCGCCGGCCGGACGCCGCGCGGGCCCATCTCGAACGGGCCCGCGCCGCCTCCGAGGCGCTCGACGACGACCGGTACGGGAGGGGCGTCCGGGCCGCGATCGAGCACCTGGACCGGCGGCTCCGCGAGGGGTGAGGGCCCGGCTCTCACCTCCTGTACGCGTCCCGGCAGAGGCCGGCCTGCACGCTCTCCGGGTCCCAGCCCCCGTACCGCTCGCCCAGGTCGCACACGTCCTTCCCGGAGACCGGGGGCGCCTCCCGCAGCTGCTCCGCCAGCCGCTCCAGCTCCCGGACCTCGGGCGCCGGAGGCCGCGGGGGCCGGGCCGCGTGGGGGCGGGCCGGAGGGCGCCGGGTGGCGGGGGCGGACGGTTCGGGGGAGGGGGTACGGGACGGGGCCGCGTGACCGGTGGCGCGGCGGGTCCCGCCGCGCGGCGGGGCGGCGGTCGGCGCCGGGGACGGGAGGGCCGCTTCGAGCGCCTCCCGGGCCGGCCCCTGGAGGACGATCTGCGGCTCCACGTCCTGGACGGGGCGTACGGGATCGGTGGCGGGCGCGGGGGCCGGTGCGGGCGCCGGCGGCGGTCCGTCGACGGCCACGCACCCGGTCAGGGCGGCGGCGACGGCCGCCCCGGCCAGGAGGCGCGCGGGGGTTCGGGTTCGGTGCACCCGCGCCACTCTGCTGGTCCCGCGCCGATCTTCGAACCCCTACCGGCGGGGAATGCCCCGCACGGGTGAGCGCGCGGTCACCCTCCTTGACCGGTGACGGGCCCGCGCCGGTCCTCGCGGCGCGGTTCAGGCGCCGGTGGCGCCGTCGATGCGCTCGCGGATGAGATCGGCGTGGCCGTTGTGCCGCGCGTACTCCTCGATCATGTGGAGGTAGATCCAGCGCAGGTTGATCAGGTCGCCGGTGCGGTGGTGGGCGCCGGCGCCGAGGTCGTCGAGGTCGTGGCGGGCGGCGAGCTCGCGGGCGTGGGCGATCTCGCCCTGCCAGGTGGCGTACGCCTCCTCGTAGGTGTCGCCGTCGGTGGTGTGGATGTCCCGGTCGAAGTCCTCGTCGGTGGCGTAGAGCCACTTGGTCTCCTCGCCGCCGAGGACCTTGCGGAACCAGCCGCGCTCGACCTCGGCCATGTGGCGGACCAGGCCGAGCAGATTGAGCTCGGAGGGCGGCACGGCGGCGGTGCGGAGCTGTGCGTCGGTGAGGTCCGCGCACTTCATCGCGAGGGTCGCGCGATGGAATTCGAGCCACTGTTCCAGGGCCTGGCGCTCACCGGTGGTGGTGGCGGGCCAGACGCGCTCGGGTGCTGCGGTGTGATCGGTGGTCATATGGGGCATCGTGGCGGACCGCCGGGGGCGGGCGCCAGCGGTTTGGCGTGACGGCTTAGCGTGACGGCGAGGTGAGCATTCCGCGCAGCAACTCGTCGAAGCCGGTCCGCAGTTCCGCGCGGCTGGGCACGGCCGCGTGGAAGGAGCCGGCGGCGCAGGAGAACATCAGCCCCTCGCACCAGGCGATCACCGAGAGCGCGTGCCGCTCCGGGGCCGGCGAACCGGCGCCGCGCATCATCGCCGTCACCGGGTCGTGGAAGGCGGAGCCGGCCCGGTCGAAGAAGCCGCGCAGCTCGGGGCGGCGGGTCGCCTCCAGGGCCAGCTCGTAGCGGGAGACGAGCAGGGCCCGGTGGTCCGTCAGATAGCGGTGCAGCGCGAGCGCGAGGGCGTCCGCGAGGAGCGCGGGGTCCGCGCCCGGCGGCGGCAGTTCGTCCGGCGTGAGGACCTGGGCCTCGCGCTCGGCCTGCCGGCGTACGGCCGTCTCCAGGAGGGCCTGGCGGGTCCGTGCGTGGTTGGAGGTCGAGCCCTGCGGCAGTCCGGCCCGCTCGTCCACCGCGCGGTGGGTCAGCCCGCGCATCCCGCGCTCCACCAGCAGGTCGAGCGCCGCGTCGCCGATCCGCTCGGCGCGGGTCGGGGGAGCGGGGGCGGCCGGGGCCGGGGTGCGCGCGGTCATGGGGACAACCTACCCATCGCCTCTCGACTACACCTGTAGTACGGTCTGAGGGTACGCCCGACTACAGCTGTAGTGCCGGTGGTCGCGGTCGGCCCCTGCCCCGCCCGGGCCGGTGGTCGCCCGGCCTCTGCCCCGCCCGGGTCGGTGGTTGCCGTCGTCCCTGCCCCACCCGATCCGCCCGTTCCGCCCGACCGACCGAGGAGCCTTCATGTCGCAGCACCGTGCCGTCGTCCTGGGAGCGGGCATCGGCGGCCTCACCGCCGCCGTCGCCCTCCACCGGCGCGGCTGGACCGTCACCGTCCTCGAACGCGCCGCCGACCTCGCCCCCGTCGGCGCCGGCATCGGCCTCGCCCCCAACGCCCTGCGCGCCCTCGACGTCATCGGCCTCGGCGACCGCGTCCGCGCGCTCGCCGCCTGGCAGGGCGACGGCGGGATGCGCTCCCCGGACGGCCGCTGGCTCGCCCGCACCGACGCCCGCGCCGCAGCCGCCCGCTTCGGCGACCCCCTCGTCCTCCTCCACCGCGCCACCCTCGTCGAACTCCTCGCCTCCGCCCTGCCCGACGGCACCGTCCGCACCGGCGCCCCCGCCACGCTCGACCACCCGGGCGACGCCCGCACCCCCGCCCGCGTCACCACCCCCGACGGCACCCTGGAGGCCGAACTCGTCGTCGCCGCCGACGGGATCCGCTCCGCCGCCCGCGCTGCGCTCTTCCCCGCCCACCCCGGGCCCCGCTACTCCGGCAGCACCACCTGGCGGCTCGTCGTCCCCGCCCCCGCCCGGCCCTTCGCCCCGCACGAGACCTGGGGCGCCGGACGCCTCTGGGGGACCCAGCCCCTCAAGGACGGCCGGATCTACGCGTACGCCATGGCCGCCGCGCCCGCCGGCGCCCACGCCCCGGACGGCGAGCTCGCCGAACTCCTCCGCCTCTTCGGCGACTGGCACCACCCCGTGCCCGAGATCCTCGCCGCCGCCGACCCCGACAAGATCCTGCGGCACGACGTCCACCACCTCACCGACCCGCTGCCCGCCTACCACCAGGGCCGCACCGCGCTCCTCGGCGACGCGGCGCACGCGATGATGCCCTCCCTCGGACAGGGCGGGAACCAGGCCGTCGAGGACGCCGTCGTCCTCGCCCACCACGCCCGCACCCCCGACGCCTTCGAACCGGACCGGGCCCTCGCCGCGTACACCGCCGACCGGCTGCCCCGCACCACCGCGCTCGTCCGCAAGGCGGCCCGCACCGGCGCCCTCACCCTCGTCTCGGCCCGCCCCGCCGTCGCCCTGCGCGACACGCTCGTCCGGACCGTCTCGCGCTTCGGCCCCGGCTTCGTCCTGCGCGGCTTCGACGGCATCGCCGACTGGCGTCCGCCCCTCGCCGCGGACCCGTCCCGCGTAAGCTGACCTGCGGGAACGGCCCGTGAGCCAGAGGCCGTCGGACCACCGCAGAGGGAGAGACCCCGTGAAGATCGGCTGCATCGGACTCGGCGACATCGCCCAGAAGGCGTACCTGCCCGTGCTCGCCACCCTCCCCGGGGTCGCACTCCACCTCCAGACCCGCACCCCCGCCACCCTGGACCGGGTCGCCGACACCCTCCACCTGCCGCCCAACCGCCGCCACCGGGACCTCGACTCGCTGCTCTCCGCCGGGCTCGACGCGGCCTTCGTGCACGCCTCCACCGCCGCCCACGCCGAGATCGCCGGCCGCCTCCTCGACGCCGGCGTCCCCACCTACGTCGACAAGCCGCTCGCCTACGAGTACGCCGACTCCGAGCGGATCGTCGAACTCGCCGAGAAGCGCGGCGTCTCGCTCGCCGTCGGCTTCAACCGTCGCCTCGCCCCCGGCTACGCCCAGTGCCTCGACCACCCGCGCGAGCTGATCCTGATGCAGAAGAACCGCATCGGACTCCCCGAGGACCCGCGCACCTTCGTCCTCGACGACTTCATCCACGTCGTCGACACCCTCCGCTTCCTGCTCCCCGGCGAGGCCGACCACATCGACGTCCGCGCCCGGATCCGCGACGGCCTGATGCACCACGTGGTGCTCCAGCTCTCCGGCGACGGCTTCACCGCCATCGGCGTGATGAACCGGATGAACGGCTCCACCGAGGAGGTCCTGGAGGTCTCCGGCCAGGACACCAAGCGCCAGGTCCTCAACCTCGCCGAGGTCGTCGACCACAAGGGCCAGCCCACCGTCCGCCGGCGCGGCGACTGGGTCCCGGTGGCCCGCCAGCGCGGCATCGAGCAGGCCGTGCACGCCTTCCTCGACGCCGTCCGCGACGGCCGCGTGCTCAGCGCCCGCGACGCGCTGCTCACCCACGCCCTGTGCGAGCGCGTCGTCCGCGACGCTCTGGACCAGGCCGCCTGAGCGCCCCGCCGCCCGCCGCCGCGCACACCGCGCCGACGACGACGAACGCCCCGTACAGCGGCCAGTCGCCCCAGCGGGCGTAGACCGTCGTCGCCTCCGACAGCGGCAGCTCCCGTACGACGGCACCGCTCGCGTCCGTGCCGAGGGGCGCCCCCACGCGCTCGCCGTCGGGGCCGTACGCGGCGCTGATCCCGGTCAGCGTCGCGTGCACCACCGGGCGGCCGGTCTCCGCCGCCCGGAGCGCGGCGAGCGAGGCATGTTGTGCGGGTGCCCAACTGTGCTGGAAGGTGCTGGTCGCCGACTGCACCACGATCACGTCGGCGCCGTCCCGCACCAGGCGGCGGCTCATGTCGGGGAACGCGGACTCGAAACAGACCAGCGGGCCGACGGTCGTCGTCCGCCCGTCGTTGGGCAGCTGCATCACGACCGGTGCCGTGCCCCGGCGCCGGTCCTCCTCCGCCGCCTTGCCCACGGACGTCGCCCAGCCGAGCAGACCGCGGGCCGGCACGTACTCGCCGAACGGCACGAGCCGCATCTTGTCGTACCGGTCACCGGTCGGGCCGTCGGGCGCGAACAGCAGCGCGCTCTTGTAGATGCCGGGGCGGTCGGTGCGGCGCGCGTCCACGTTCACCAGGATCGGCGCGTCCACGGACCGCGCGAGCGCGGTGAGCCGCGCGGTCAGCTCCGGATCGGCGGACGGGTCCCGGGCCACCCCGCTCTCGCCCCACACCACCAGGTCGAGCCGCTGCCCGGCGAGGCCGCGGGTCAGCTCGACGGCCCGGTCCAGCCGCCCCTCGGCGCCGCCCGTCCCGCCGTGCAGCCCCGGCTGCACCATCGCCACCCGCACCGCGCCGGACGGGCGCGGCACCCCGACGCCCCACGCCGCCGTCCCCGCCACCAGCGCGCACGCGGCGAGCCCCGCCACCCCCACCGCCCGCAGCCCCGGCACGGCGATCAGCAGCACCACGGCCGTGTTCACCGCCACCACCAGCAGGCTCACCAGCCACACTCCGCCCACCGACGCGAGACGCAGCGCCACCGGCACGTTCCACTGGCCGGCGCCCAGCAGCCCCCACGGCCCGCCCAGCCCCTCCCAGGACCGCACCAGCTCGATCAGCAGCCACCCCGACGGCACCGCGCACAGCGCGGCGGCGGCCCGCGCCGGGGTCGGCGTCCCGCCGAGCAGCGCCCGTACGAGCACCCCCCACGGCAGCCACAGCAGCCCCAGCAGCGCCGCCATCACCAGCAGGAAGACATGGACGCTCGGCAGCAGCCAGTGGTGCACGGCCAGCAGGAACCCGATGCCGCCGCACCACCCGTCCAGCGCGGCACGGCGCGCGCCCGGGGCCGTCCGCACCAGCAGCATCCACGGCACCAGACAGACGTACGCCGCCCACCACAGCCCGGGAGCGGGGAAGACGAGCACCGGCAGCGCGCCGAGGACGACGGCGAGCAGCGACCGGAGCAGCCCGGCGGACCGGCGCCGACCGGCACGCCCACCCGGATCGGCGGCCGGATCCGCGCCCGGATCCGCGTCCGGAGGCGCGCCGGGATCCGCGCCCGGACCGGGGTCCGGGTCCGCGCCCGGTGCGGCGTGCGGCTCCGCGCGCCCGAAGGGGTTCCGCATGGCGTTCCTCCCGCCGTCGCCTCCAGTCTGCGCCCGCCCGCCGGGATCGGCCCCGGTCAGGGGAGCCGGCGCCAGCGCTCCTCGACGACGACCGAGCGCAGCCGCCAGCCGTCGGGGGTGCGGCGGGCGCCGAAGGCGTACCGGCCGCCGCAGACGAAGTCGTCGCCGGAGGCCATCCGCATCGGGTTGACGTAGTCGGCGCGGACGTCGGCCGTGTCGCCGGTCTCGGCGTAGCCGCCGGGCCGGAGCAGTGTCACCCGCCGGTTGACGATGAGGTGCTGGCGCACCGGGAAGAGGGTCATGGTCTCCGCCAGCCAGTCGGCCACCTCGGCCGCGGGCCCCTCGATGCCGCCGGAGCCGGTGTAGTCGGCGCGTCCGTCGGGGGTGAAGAGGGCCCGGTAGGCGGTCCAGTCGGCGTCGTCCACGGCCGCCGCGTAACCGGTGACCAGGTCCTCCACGGCGAGCCGGTCCATCACGTTCGCGAGGTCCACGCGCTGCGTCATCGCCTCAGTGTCGGGCAGCGGGCGTGCGGGGCCAAGAGGCGTGCGCGCCCCGTCCCGTACGACGGTCATACTGGCCGGATGCGCATCGACGTCGACCCGTCCCTGACCGACCCCACCTCCGTCTACCGGCTGCTGACCGCGACGGTCGTCCCCCGGCCGATCGCCTGGGTGTCCACGGTCTCCGCCGACGGCACGGACAACCTCGCCCCGCACTCCTTCTTCACCATCGCCTCGGTGAACCCACCGGTCGTGCAGTTCACCTCCGTCGGCCGGAAGGACTCGCTGCGCAACGTGGAGGAGACCGGCGCGTTCGTGGTGAACCTCGCCCCGGAGGGCCTCTTCGAGCGGATCAACGCGACGGCGACGGACTTCCCGCGCGGGACGAGCGAGTTCGACGCGTGCGGCGTGGAGCGCGAGCCCAGCCTGCGGGTGAAGGCCCCGCGCGTGGCAGAGTCCCCGGTGGCCCTGGAGTGCGAGCTGCACAGCACGCTCCGGATCGGGGACTCGACGGTGGTCTTCGGGCGCGTGGTGCACGTGGCCGTCGACGAGGCGTACATGACCGACGGCCACCCGGAGATCACCCGCATGCGCCCGCTGACCCGGCTCGGCCGCAACGAATGGGGCACCCTCGGCGACGTCCGCGAGATCGCCCGCGTCCCGTACCAGGGCTGAGGCGCCCCCGGAAACGCGACCGGGGGCGGATCCCGCGCTGCGGGACCCGCCCCCGGCCGGGCGTGGGGCGGACCGGATCAGCCGCCGGACTCGCCCGCGTGCGGGCTCAGGACGCCCGCGCCGACCAGGATGAAGAGCAGGATGCCGAGGGCGATCCGGTAGATCACGAACGGCATGAAGGACTTCGTGGTGATGAACTTCATGAACCAGGCGATCACCGCGTAGCCCACGCCGAAGGCGACGATCGTCGCGAAGATCGTCGGGCCCCAGGAGACGTGGCCGCCCTCGGTCGCGTCCTTCAGCTCGAAGACGCCGGAGGCGAGGACGGCGGGGATGGCGAGCAGGAACGAGTAGCGGGCGGCGGACTCGCGGGTGTAGCCCATGAGCAGACCGCCGGAGATGGTGGCGCCGGAGCGCGAGACGCCCGGGATCAGGGCCATCGCCTGGCAGAAGCCGTAGATCAGGCCGTCGCGGACGCCCAGGTCCTTCAGCGTCTTGCGCTCCCGGATCGCGCGGTGCCGGCCGCCGATCTCGTCGCGGGCGGCGAGCCGGTCGGCGATGCCGAGCACGATGCCCATCACGATGAGCGTGGTGGCGATGAGCCGCAGATCGCGGAAGGGGCCCTCGATCTGGTCCTTGAGCGTGACGCCGAGGACGCCGATCGGGATGGAGCCGACGATCACCAGCCAGCCCATCTGGGCGTCGTGGTCGGAGCGCATCGCCTTGTCCGTCAGCGAGCGGAACCACGCCGTGACGATCCTGCCGATGTCCTTGCGGAAGTAGATCAGGACGGCGGTCTCCGTACCGATCTGCGTGATCGCCGTGAACGCCGCGCCCGGGTCCTCCCAGCCGGCGAACGCGGCGGTGAGCCGCAGGTGCGCGCTGGAGGAGATGGGAAGGAACTCCGTCAGCCCCTGGACGAGTCCCAGGATGAACGCTTCGAACCAATTCATGGGGCTTGGGCCGTCCCGTTATGCACTAGTGCGGTCATGAGGTCGAGCGCACTGTACCGCCCCGAGGTGACGTGTTCGTGATCAGGTCGGGTCGGCGGCGGGCCCCGTCGTGGTCCATCCCGGCGAGCGGACGTCGTGGCGCAGGCCGGCGCGGTCGGCCTCGCCTCCGCAGTGGGCGCAGACCACGACCGGGGTCAGTTCGGCGCCGCAGCGGTGCCGCAGGACGACGGGCCGGTCGTCGGCGTTGAGGTGGCGGTCGCCCCAGGCCATCAGGGTCAGCAGGACCGGCTGGAGCTCCTCGCCGGCGGGGGTGGCCCGGTACTCGTACCGCGGTGGCCGTTCGCTGTACGCCACCTTCTCCAGGATCCCGGCCTCGACGAGGCGGTGGAGCCGGGCGGTGAGGACGTCGCGGGGCGCGCCGGTGTTGCGGGCGATGCGGTCGAAGCGGTGCACGCCGAGGGAGACCTCGCGCAGGACGAGCAGCGCGTACTTCTCGCCGACGAGGGCGAGCGTGTCGGCGATGGAGCAGGGGCGGGCGGCGGCCTTCATGGGGTCAGCGTAGTCGCGGCGGACCCGAAGGGTTTGGAAATCCAACTCGTCCGCCCGGGAGGGTTTGGAAATCCAACCCACTGGGTTATGTTACCGACGAGTGTTAGTCCGGTTTTCCAACTCACTCCTCCCGGGAGCGTGTCATGCGTGACGCCGTCATCGTCGAAGCCGTCAGGACCCCGATCGGCAAGGGCAAGCCGGGCGGTGCCCTCGCCCACGTCCACCCCGTCGCCCTCCTCTCCCACACCCTCCGCGCCCTGATCGAGCGCAGCGGTGTCGACCCCGCCCTCGTCGACGACGTCATCGGCGGCACCGTCGACCAGGTCGGCGAGCAGGCCATGAACACCACGCGGTACGCCTGGCTGGGCGCCGGCCTCCCCGAGACCGTGCCCGCCACCACCGTCGACCGCCAGTGCGGCTCCTCCCAGCAGGCCGTCCACTTCGCCGCCCAGGGCGTCCTCTCCGGCGCGTACGACATCGCCGTCGCCTGCGGCGTCGAGTCCATGAGCCGCGTCCCCATGTGGTCCAACGTGCCGCCCGGCGCCGACCCCTTCGGCCCCGGCGTCGCCGCCCGCTACCCCGACGGGCTCGTCCCCCAGGGCATCAGCGCCGAACTGATCGCCGCCAAGTGGTCCCTCGGCCGCGCCGCCATGGACGAGTTCGCCACCGCCTCGCACCACAAGGCCGCCCGCGCCTGGGAGGCCGGACTCTTCGACGCCGAGGTCGTGCCGTACGAGGACGTGCGCCGCGACGAATCGATCCGCCCCGCCACCACCCCGGAGGTCCTCGCCGGACTGCGCCCCGCCTTCGAGGACCCCGGCTTCGGCGAACGGTTCCCCCAGATCGACTGGTCCGTCACCGCCGGCAACAGCAGCCCCGTCAACGACGGCGCCTCCGCCGTCCTCGTCATGGCCGCCGACACCGCCCGCGCGCTCGGCCTGCGGCCGCTCGCCCGGCTGCACTCCTTCGCCGTCACCGGCTCCGACCCGCTGCTCATGCTCACCGGCGTCATCCCCGCCACCGAGAAGGCGCTCCGCCGCGGCGGGCTCGACCTCGCCGACATCGACCTCTTCGAGATCAACGAGGCGTTCGCGAGCGTCGTCCTCGCCTGGCAGCAGGAGACCGGCGCCGACCCCGCCAAGGTCAACGTGCACGGCGGCGCGATCGCCCTCGGGCACCCCCTGGGCGCCAGCGGCACCCGCCTCACCACCACCCTGGTCCACGCCCTGCGCGCCCGCGGCGCCCGCTACGGCCTCCAGGCCATGTGCGAGGCCGGCGGACTCGCCAACGCGATGATCGTCGAAGCCCTCTAGGGCGCGGCGACCGGCTCCCGCTCCGGCGCGGCGGGAGCGGCGGCGGTCGCCGGCCGCCGCAGCGCGTGCCGCTTCCGCCAGGCCACGACCGCCGCCGCCAGCCCCGACAGGACGATGAACCCCGTGGAGATCAGGAACGCCGGCGACCCCGGCTCGCCCGCCTGGGCCCCGGCCACCACGTAGGCCGCCGTGTTCGGCACCGTGCCGATCGCCGTCGCCAGCAGGAACGGCACGTACCCCATCCGGGAGACGGCCGCGCAGTAGTTGGCGGCGGCGAACGGCACCCCCGGGAACAGCCGGATCGCCAGCATCGAACGGAAACCGTGCCGGCTCAGCTGCCCGTCCGCCGCCCGCAGCCACCGCCCCCTGAGCAGCGGCCGCAGCGCGTCCTGCCCCAGCACCCGGCCCAGCGTGAACGACAGGCCCGCGCCCAGCACCGTCCCCGCGACCGCCGCCGTCAGACCGGCCGCCGAGCCGAAGAGCGCGCCCGCCGCCAGGTTCAGCACCGGGCGCGGCACGAACGCCGCCGTGCACAGCCCGTACGCCAGGGCGAACAGCAGCACCGCGCCCGCGCCGCCCGTCTGCGGCCACCCCGAGGCCAGCAGCCGCTGCGGCTCGTACAGCAGCACCAGGGTCCCGGCGGTCAGCAGGACGAGCGCGAGCAGCGAGAGCCGCGACCGGGGCGAGAGCAGGGCCCGGGAGCAGCGGACGGCGAGCGGGTCCGCCGGCCGGGGCACGGGAGCGAGCATCCCGGGAGAGTAACGGAGACTTCCGTATGATCGCCGTAATGTGCGCCATGTCCGGCCGCGAGACGGCCGCTCCCGTCCCCGGCAGTGAGCTCGCCGACACCGTCCTGGCCCGGCTCACCACGGTCTACCCCGCCGCCGGGAACCCCTTCCGGGCCCAGGAGATGGTCGCGTACATGAAGGGGGTGGCGCCCTTCCTCGGCATCCGGACACCGGAGCGCCGCGCCCTCTCCCGGGCCGTCCTCGACGGCACGCCCCGCCCCGCCGAGGACGACTGCGCGGCCGTCGCGCTGCGCTGCTTCGCCCTCCCCGAGCGCGAGTACCACTACTTCGCCGTCGACTACCTGCGTCGCCATGTGAAGCGCTGCTCGTCCGGCTTCCTGCCCGTCGCGCGGCGGCTGGTGACGACCGTCCCGTGGTGGGACACGGTCGACCACCTCGCCGTCCACGTGGTGGGCGGGCTGGTCGCCGCCGACCCCGCGCTCGCCGGCGAGATGGACGTCTGGATCGACGACGAGGATCCGTGGATCGCCCGCACGGCCCTCCTCCACCAGTTGCGGTTCAAGGAGGAGACGGACGCGGACCGGCTCTTCGCGTACTGCCTGCGGCGCGCCGCCGACACCGACTTCTTCCTGCGCAAGGCGATCGGCTGGAGCCTGCGCGAGTACGCCAAGACCGCCCCGGGCGAGGTGCGGGCCTTCGTCGCGGACAACCGTTCCCTCTTCTCCCCGCTCTCCGTCCGCGAGGCGCTCAAGCATCTGTGAGAGCGCGGGCGAGAGCTCGCGGCCGGTGATCGCCACCCCGCCGCGGACCCCGTCCGGCCGCTGCGCGAGACTCGGGGCATGAGCGACAAGGGGACGCCCACGGGCGGGGTTGCGGCGGCGGGGACTTCGGGCGGCAGGACGGCACTCGTCCTCGGAGCGGGCGGGCTCGTCGGCGCCGCCTGGGAGGTCGGGATCCTGCACGGACTCGCCGAGGCGGGGGTGGACCTCACCGGCGCCGACCTGGTCGTCGGCAGCTCCGCCGGCGCCGTCGTCGGAGCCCTCCTCACCTCCGGCACCACCACCCTCGCCGAGCTGTACGAGCGTCAGCTCGACGGCAGCGACACCGAACCGGCCGTCCGCTTCGGCGCCGGGACCCTCCTGCGCTACACCCTCGCCGTGCTCACCTCCCGCACCCCCGAGGCGTACGGGCGGAAGCTCGGCCGGCTCGCCTTGCGCGCCCGCACCGTGGACGAGGCCACCCGGCGGGCCACCGTCGCGAAGCGGCTCGGCGACGTCACGGAGTGGCCCGCCGGCGGCCGGCTGCGGATCACCGCGGTCGACGCGGAGAGCGGCGCGCTCGGCGTCTTCGACGGTCGAGCCGACGGTCGAGCCGACTGGAACGGCGGGAACGGCGGGAACGGCGGGACCGACGGGAACGGTGGGAACGGTGGGAACGGTGGGCCGGGCGGGGCCGATCAGGCCGGCGTCGGGCTCGTCGACGCGGTCACCGCCAGTTGCGCGATCCCCGGCGCCTGGCCGCCGGCGACCCTCGCCGCGCGGCGCTGGATCGACGGCGGCATCCACTCCACCGCCAACGCCCACCTGGCGGCCGGCTGGGAACGGGTGGTCGTCGTCGCGCCCAACGCGATGGGCAACAAGGCCGTGCACGCCCCGGCCCGCCAGGCCGGCGAGCTCATCGCCGCCGGCGCGCGCGTCAAGGTCATCACCCCCGGCGCGGACGCCAAGGCCGTGATCGGCGCCCGCGCGCTCGACCCCGCCCAGCGGGGCGCCGCCGCCCGCGCCGGACGTGCCCAGGCCGCCGCGCACGCGCGGTCCGTCGCCGCCGTGTGGACGGGCTGACGGGGGCTCGCACCGCGCGGGCGGGCGCGAGCAGTCGCTGTGCGGTTGCACAATGAAGGGGTGAACGAGCAGATCCCCGTCCTGCGCGACGTCGACCACGGCACCGCGCGTCTCATGCCCGACGTGGACCGGGAGCGGGCCTGGCTCCTCACGGTCGACGGCGCGCCGCAGTCGTACGTCGACCTCGACGCCCCCGACCACCTGGAGTTCGAGTACGCCCGCAGGCTCGGCCACGTCGTCGACGGCGCCGCCGCCGCGGGCGAACCGCTGGACGTGCTCCACCTCGGCGGGGGCGCGCTCTCGCTGCCCCGGTACGTCTCCGTCACCCGGCCCGGCTCGCGCCAGGACGTCGTCGAGGCGGACGGCGGACTCGTCGCGCTGGTCGCCGAACACCTGCCGCTGCCCGAGGGCTCGGGTGTCACCGTGCACACCGACGACGCGCGCGCCTGGCTGGAGGCGGCGCCGTCCGCGTCGGCCGACCTGATCGTCGGCGACGTCTTCGGCGGCTCCCGCGTCCCGGCGCACCTCACCTCCCTCGCGTACGCGCGCGAGCTCCGGCGCGTGCTGCGGCGGGGAGGGATCTACGCGGCCAACCTGGCGGACGGGGCGCCGTTCGACTTCCTCCGGGGGCAGCTCGCCACCTTCGCGGCGGTCTTCCCCGAACTGGCGCTGATCGCCGAGCCGGCGGTGCTGCGCGGCCGGCGGTTCGGGAACGCGATCCTGGTCGCCTCCGACGCGCCCCTCGACGTCCCCGGCCTGACCCGCAGCGCCGCCGGGGACGCCTTCCCCGCGCGCGTCGAACACGGGGAGGAACTGCGCCGGTTCACCGGGGGCGCCGCCCCCGTCGACGACGCCGAGGCCGTGGGGTCACCCGTTCCGCCGGAGGGCGCCTTCGGCATCGGCTGAGGCGAGCGGCGCGGGAAGCGCGGCGCCCGCGCCGACCGGGCCATCCGCGCCGACCGGGCCATCCACGCCGACCGAGCCGTCCGCGCCGACGGGGCCGCCCGCGGCGGCGACCGGAGCGTCGACCTCGACCCCCGTGCCGGCGTCGCCCTTCGCCGCCGTGAGGCCGTGCGGGCGCCTGGTCATGTTGCGTACGTCCGGGACGAGCAGGACGAGCGCGGTGACGAGGGTCATCAGCGCGACCGCGCCCCACAGCGACTCCGTCCGGCCGAACGCGGTCTCGGCCGGGCCCGCGAGCGCGGTCGACAGCGGCAGCAGCGCGGTCGAGCCGAACCAGTCGTAGGCGGAGACCCGGGACAGCTTCTCCTCCGGGATCTCCTGGTGCATCGTCGTCATCCACGAGACGCCGAAGATCTCCATCGCCACACCGCTGACGAACATCACCACGGTGAGCCCCACCGGATGCAGCGGGACGGCGAGCGCCGCCGAGGGCAGCGCGATCGGGAACACGCCGAGCGTGCCGACGAGGAGCATCCGCCGCGGCTTCCACCGCGTCATCAGGATCGCGCCGGCGACCGTGCCCACGCCGTAGCCGGCGAGCGCGATGCCCCAGGGGCGGGCGCCGCCGAGCTCGTCCCGGGCGACCAGCGGCCCGTACACCGACTCGACCGCGCCGAGCAGCGCGACCACGACCGAGAACTGGGCGACGATCGACCACAGCCACGGGCGGCCGATGAACTCCTGCCAGCCCTCCCGCAGATCGGCGAAGAGCCCGCCGCCGGGCTTGCGCTCCGGGATGCCGCTGACGTCGAGGAACGCGCGCAGCGCGCCCGCCACGGCGAACGCGGCGGCGTCGACGGCCAGGACCCAGCCCGGTCCGACGAAGGCGACGAGCGCGCCGCCCAGGGCGGCGCCGCCGATGCCCGCGCCGTGCATCGCCATCCGGTAGAAGGCGAAGGCGCGGCTCGCCTGCTCGCCCGAGACGCTGGACATCAGCATGCCCTCGGCCGCCGGGTTGAAGAAGGCCTGGCCGGTGCCGCAGAGCGCGGTGAGCACCATCATCTGCCAGATCTCGGCGGTGCCGGAGAGCACCAGGGCGGCGAAGACCGCCTGGGAGACGAAGTTGAGCGCGTTGGCCGCGACCATCACCCGGTGCCGGGGTATGCGGTCCGCCACCGCGCCGCCGATGAGCAGGAAGAGCACGAGCGGCAGGAAGCGGGCCATCGCGACGAGGCCCACGTCGCCCGCGTCGCCGCCGGACTCGAAGACGGCCCAGGTGGTGGCGATCAGGGCGCCGTGGGCACCGAGGCTCGTCACGATGGTGGCGGCGGTGAGCAGCACGTAGTTGCGTCCGGCCCATTCGGGCCGGCGGGTGCCGCGGGGGGAGGCGGAGCGTTTCGTCACTCCGGGACTATCCCCGCCGCCTCCCCTTCCTGCCAAACCGAATACCGTCAGGACTTCTCGGTGAGCCGGACCGTGGAGAGGATCTTCTTGATCGTCGCGTCCGGGAGTTCGTCCTTCACGCCGTCGGCCGCGTAGAGCACGAAGCTCGAGAAGTCGTTCTCGGCGTTGAGGAACGTGAAGGCGACCGACTTGCCGTCGGTCTCGCACTTGTTGCGCTTCTTCACGTTGGGCGCGGTGGCCGTGGACATGCTGCCCTTGAGGCCGGACGCGGTCGTGAACGGCACGGCCTTGGTGATCTTGATGCTCTTCTCGGGCATGTGCTGCGCGAACGCGGCCCACACCCACATGCCGGCCTGGCCCTGCGCGGCGCTGGCGGTGTCCTTGGCGCCCTGGTTGCCCTTGGTGCCCGCCCCGGCGAGGCCCGAGTACTCGGGGCTGCCGTTCTTGTCGGAGTCGACCGCGCACCACTTGCTCTTGAAGTCGGCGGGGGCGGACATGACGACGAGGGGGCTGCCGTCGCCCTTCTTGGCGTCCTCGAAGCCCACCTGCATGGTCGGCTTGCCGACCTCCCACTCCGGCGGGACGTCGAAGAGGGTGCCGTACGTCGGATTGTGGACGACCTTCCAGCCCGGGATCGTGGGCTCGTACGTCGTGCCGTCGCGCGGGTTGTCGAGCTCCGTGGAGGCGCCGTCGGTCGGCTCGGTCGGGTCCGTCGAGGGCGTGCCGGTGACCGGGGCCGAGGTGGTCGTCGCCGGCTTGTCGGCGACGTTCTTCTGGTCGTCGTCCTTCAGGACGAAGAAGGCGGTGACGCCCGCGGCGACGACCACGGCGGTGGCGGCCGCGATCGCGACGAGCGTGCTCCGGTTGCCCCCGCCGCCGGAGCCCTGCGGCGGGACGGGGCCGGGCACCTGGTACTGCGGCACGGTCGGCTGCTGGTACGGGTTCGGCTGCGCGTATCCCTGCTGCTGGCTCTGCGGGTGCCCCTGCTGGGGGTAGCCGCCCTGCTGCTGCCAGCCGCCCTGCTGCGGGTACCCGGGCTGCGTCGGCTGCTGGAAACCGGGCTGCGTCGGCTGCTGGTACGGGTTCGGCTGCTGGTACCCCGGCTGCTGGTACGGGTTCTGGTTCTGGTCCTGCGGGTTCTGCTCGCCCCCGGGCGGCTGCTGTCCTGGCCACATGGGCCGTAACGATAGAGGGGCGGCGACGGGGCGGCCATGCCCGGTCCCCCCGGTGGGGGAGCCGTCCGGGCGGGCGGAGGCATGGCCAAGACATCTACTCATGGGTAACATCACGGTCCATGAGCGCAGACCAGAAGTCCGTCGGCGACATGCTCGCCGCCACGGTCCCCATGGCCGGAACCCTCAACCTGGAGTTCCTGGAGACCACCGCCGAGCGCGCCGTCGTGCGCCTGCCCGACCAGCCCGCGTACCACAACCACGTGGGCGGCCCGCACGCCGGCGCCATGTTCACCCTCGCCGAGTCGGCCAGTGGCGCGATCGTGCTCGCCGCCTTCGGCGACCAGCTCGGCCGGGCCGTGCCGCTCGCCGTCAACGCCGAGATCGCGTACAAGAAGCTCGCCATGGGCGTCGTCACCGCGACCGCCACCCTCGGCCGCCCCGTCGCCGACGTCGTCGCCGAACTCGACGCCGGACAGCGCCCCGAGTTCCCCGTCCGCATCGACATCACCCGCGAGGACGGCGCCGTCACCGGCGAGATGACCGTCCTGTGGACCCTGAGGCCCAACTCCCTCGGCAAGTAGGCCGAGCGGTCGGCCGCCGGTCCCAGTCGACCGCCTCTCCTTCCCGTACACGGCCGCGGCGCGGGGCCCGCGCCGCGGCCGGGCCGGACCGGCGGTGCGATCGGTGGACCTCTCGCCGCTG
>NZ_JBHYKM010000002.1:86778-121307 GCF_042741435.1 Streptomyces sp. NPDC058955
GGGGGGGGGCGCGCGCGCCCGGGCCCCCCCCCCACGGCGCCCCGCCCCGGGGGGGCGGGGGGGGGGGGGCCCCGCCCCCGGGGCCGTGCCGGACCGGCGGTGCGATCGGTGGACCTCTCGCCTCTGGGGCGCTATCCGGCCAATCTATTGACGTGTACCTGACAATTCAAGAGGCCCATGGGACCTTTCATGGCGCGCACATCCCACAAGGAAGCGGCCAGAAGGAGCGACATGAGGCAGATATCGGCACTCACCTGTGCCACCGCCCTGATCATCGCAGCCACCGCCGGAGCGGCCACGGCGGCGAACGCCTTCGACTCGACGGCGACGCAGCAGGTCGACGGCGTGATCGTCGTCTCGGGCAGCACCTGCACCTGGACCAACGCCCGGACCAGCGCCAACCCGCCCACCGCGCTGTCCATCGACCGCACCAGCATCAACGCCCCCGGTGGCAACCTGAGCTGCAGCGGAGGCATCACCGCCGCCCTCAACAACAACCCCAACGTCACCTTCGACGACGCGGCCGGCCGGGCCAGGGCCGACGTCATCGACATCACGGGAACGCAGTACGGCATCTCCTGCCGCTACAAGGCGAGCAACGTCCTGCTGAACCGGGACGGCACCACCCGCAGGTACGTGAACCAGGCGTTCACCGCGACGAAGACCTCCGGCAGTTTCCTCTGCCCGGGATCCGTCACCACCGCCGCCGGCGACGCCTCCCTGCTCTTCCACTGACGCACGGCCTTCTCGCGAGGCCCGACCGCACCGGGTAGGCCCCGCACCCGACCACCGCCCTTCGGGTGGGGGTCGGGTCCGCCCCGGGGCGGCGGGGCGCAAGCGTCGGAGGCGTCCCGCAGACTGCGCACGGGGCCGGGCCCGGCGCCGTGGCGTCCGACCGCCGCCCCCGCACCGGGCCGCCGCAGCAGGCGGTCGGCCGTCCGCGCCCTGGAGCCGCCGCGTGTCCGACGAGACGACGACCCCCGACCACCACCGCGACCGCGACCACGCCCCCGTCCCGGCCCCCGCCCCGGGTGAATCCCGCCGGGGTCACGCGCGCGTGCGGGGCGTCCGCGTCCGGCTCTCCCGCCGGGCGCTGCTGCTCGCCCTCGCCGGCGGAGGCGCCGTCGCCGGCACGACGGCGCTCGCCCGAAGCACCGCCCACGCCACCGCACCCGCCGCGGCCCTCACCCCGGAGACGACCGCCACCACGGAGACCGCCGCCGCCCCTCCCGGCACCCGCGTCGACGACCTCCTCGCCCGCCTCACCCTCGACGAGAGGGTCTCCCTCCTCCACGGCGCCCCCGACCCCGCGAGCTCGGCCAGGCCGGCCACGTCCCCGACGCCGCCGCCCGCCCCCTCGACACGATCCGCGCGCGAGCGGGGACGGGGGCCGCCGTCACGTACGCCACGGGCGAGGACCTGTTCGGCCGCCCGCTGCCCGCGCTCACTCCCGCGCTCGACCTCGACGCGGTCGGGGTCGCGGCCGGCGCCGAGTGGAGCCGTACCGCCACGCTCACCACCACCGAGGCCGACGAGTGGACCTTCCTCGTCCACTACAGCGGCACCCGCCCCACCGTCACCCTCGACGGCACCGAACTCTTCCCCGTCCGCGAGGGCGTCGCCGAGTACTTCGCCGGCGGCCTCCTCGCTGCTGCCCTTGACGGCCTCGCCGTCCGCCGCGCCACCGTGCGCCTCGGCGCGGGACCGCACACGCTCGCCGTCACCGCCCACGGCAGCACCGGCGGGCAGCTCTTCCGGCTCCGCGCCGTCACCGGCGCCCACCGCGCCGCAGATCTCGACGAAGCCGTCCGCCACGCGCGCGTGGCGCACGCCGTCGTCCTGTTCGCGTACGAGGACGCCACCGAGGGCCAGGACCGCACGAGCCTCGGGCTCCCCGGCCGGCAGCGGGCCCTCATCGAGGCGGTGACCGCCGTCAACCCGCGCACGACCGTCGTCCTCAACACCTCGTCGGCGGTCACCATGCCGTGGCTGGAGCGGACCGCCGCCGTCCTCCAGATGTACTACCCGGGGCAGGAGGGGGCGGCCGCGACGACCGCCGTGCTCTTCGGCGACGCCGACCCCGGCGGCCGCCTCACCCAGACCTTCCCGGCCGCCGAGGACCGCCATCCGACCGCCGGCGATCCGCGCCGCTACCCGGGACGCGACGGGGTGGAGGAGTACTCCGAAGGGATCCACATCGGCCACCGCTGGTACGAGAAGGAGGGCGTCGCCCCGCTCTTCCCCTTCGGCCACGGCCTGTCGTACACGGCCTTCGCCTACGAGGACCTCACCGCGGGCCCCGCGGCTGGCGGATCCGGCGGCATCGACGTCACCTTCACCGTCCGCAACACCGGCCGCCGCCCCGGCGTCGACGTCGCCCAGGTCTACCTGGGCCCCGCGCCCGACCTCACCGCACGCGGCGTCGACCAGCCCGCCTCCGTCCTCGCCGGCTATCGCCGGGTCGAACTCGCCGCGGGCGAACGGCGCCGCGTCACCGTCCACCTCACCGCCCGCACCCTCTCCTCCTGGGACACCGCACGCGACGGATTCGTCCTCGGGACGGGCCGCCGGCCGCTGCGCGTCGGCCGGTCGGCGGCGGACCCCGGGCTCGGCACCACGGTCGAGGTCCGGCAGGGCTGAGCGGGTAGGCTGCCCCGGCGTGCCCGACGCGGGGCACGCCACCGCAGCGGCCCGCGACCGGGGCCGCGCCGGCACCGACGGGAGGACCGCGTTGCACGTCCAGGAGTGGCTGGAGACGATCCCGCCCGTCGCCATCTACGCGCTGGTGGGGGTGGTGATCGGACTGGAGAGCCTCGGCATCCCGCTCCCCGGCGAGATCGTCCTCGTCAGCTCGGCCCTGCTCGCCTCGCAGCACGGCGACATCAACCCGTACGTGCTCGGCGGCTGCGCGACCGCCGGCGCGATCATCGGCGACTCCATCGGGTACGCCATCGGCCGCAAGGGCGGCCGTCCGCTGCTCGCCTGGCTCGGCGGCAAGTTCCCGAAACACTTCAGCGAGGCGAACATCGCCCTGGCCGAACGGTCCTTCCAGAAGTGGGGCATGTGGGCGGTCTTCTTCGGCCGCTTCATCGCCCTCCTGCGGATCTTCGCCGGGCCCCTCGCGGGCGTCCTGAAGATGCCGTACTGGAAGTTCCTCGTCGCCAACGTCTTCGGCGGCATCCTGTGGGCGGGCGGCACCACCGCCGTCATCTACTCCGTCGGCATCGTCGCCGAGGCATGGCTGAAGCGCTTCTCCTGGCTGGGCCTGGTGCTCGCCGTCCTCGTCGGCGTCACCTCGATGCTCATCATCAAGAACCGCGCCAAGAAGGCCGCGGCGGAGGCGTCCGCGCAGCCCGCGGAGGCACCGCTGAAGCCGGAACCGGTCGCGGCGGACTGAGGCCGGAGCCGGTCGCGGCGAACTCATGCCGGAGCCGGTCGCGGCGGACTGGGGCCGGACCGTACGTGAGGGCGGCGCCCGGGACCATCCCCGGGCGCCGCCCTCCGTCGTCGTGCGCGAGGGACCCGCGGTCAGCCCTCGTACGCCTCCGCGTGGCCCTTGGCCAGGTGGAGGTACATCTCGGCGTTCAGCCGGATGCCCGCCCGTTCCTCCTCGGTCAGCGCGCGGCGCACCTTCGCGGGGACGCCGGCGACGAGCGAGCCGGGCGGGACCTCCATGCCCTGCGGCACCAGTGCCTGCGCCGCCACCAGCGAGCCGGCGCCGATCCGCGCCCCGTTGAGCACGGTCGCGCCCATGCCGACGAGCACGTCGTCCTCGATCACACAGCCGTGCACGGTCGCGTTGTGCCCGACCGTCACCCGGTCGCCGATGGAGACGGGGAAGCCGGGGTCGACGTGGACGGTGCAGTTGTCCTGGATGTTGGAGTCCTCGCCGACGGTGATGGGACCGCAGTCCGCGCGCAGCACCGCGTGGTACCAGACGCTGGCCCGCGCGCCGAGCGTCACCTCGCCGAGCACCACCGAGGTCGGGGCCGTGAACGCGGTCGGGTCGACGCTCGGCTCCTTGCCGCCGACGGCCTGGATCAACGCCTCTGCCATGGGGGTCACTCCTGTGGGTCTCTACGGCCCGTGCGGCCGTGGGGTGTCGCGCCTTCCGGTTGCTGCCCGCACCCTATGCCGGAGCCCATGACGGACATCACAGGGGACCGCACTGATCAGGCCCGACGCCGCCGACTACGGTGGCGGAGTGCCCAGAAACGGAAACACGTTCTCATCCCTCGCCGCCTGGCGGCGCCGGATCGTCGCCCACGCCCTCCAGGGCGGCTGGCGCTGGGCGCAGCAGGCGGGCGCGGTGACCGCGGAGCACCCGGGGAAGCTGCGGTTCCGGCGGCTGGGCGCGGGCACCCGACTGGCCTTCCCGCAGGGCACGGTCTTCGGCGAGCGGTGGATCGAGATAGGCGAGTGCTGCATCATCGCCGAGCAGGTCACCCTGACGGCCGGCATGCTGCCGGGGCTCGACCTCGGCACGGAGACGGTCCTCACCCTGGGCAACGGCGTCGTGCTCGGCCGCGGCAGCCACGTCATCGCCGACACCACGATCACCATCGGCTCGGACACCTACTGCGGGCCGTACGTCTACATCACCTCGACCAACCACAGCTACGACGACCCCCACGAGCCCATCGGCCGCCAGTGGCCCCGCTCCGAACCGGTCTCGATCGGCCCCGGCTGCTGGCTGGGCACGGGGGCGGTGATCCTGCCGGGCGCGCGGATCGGCCGCAACGTCGTGGTGGCCGCCGGTGCGGTGGTACGCGGGGAGGTGCCGGACCACTCGGTGGTGGCGGGCGCCCCGGCCAGGGTCGTACGCCGCTGGGATCCGGAACGGGGCTGGCAGCCGCCGCTGCGCACCCCCGCCCCGAAGCCCATCCCGGAGGACGTGACCCCCGAGCAGCTGGCGGCGCTGGCGGCCTGGGAGGTCGAGCAGGAGGAGGCGGCGGGGGCGGCGGAGGCGGACCTGGTGGCCGAGACCGGCCGGGTGACCGAGGCGGAGCGGGCGATCGAGGCGGAGCGGGCGACCGAGGCATCGGCCTCCTGAGGGTTCCGCCGCTGCGCGGTGGCGCGCGTCAGCCGCCCGCGATGAGGACCGTGCCGACGAGCGCGAGGCCCGCCCCGGCCGCCTGGATCGCCCGCAGCCGCTCGCGGAGGACGCCGAAGGCGGCGAGCGCGGTCACGACCGGGTAGAGGCTGGCGAGCACGGCGGCCACGAGGACCGGGCCGCGCTGCGCGGCCAGCGCGTACGTACCGTTGGCGGCGACGTCCGCGAGGCCCACGAAGGCGAGCGCCGGCAGCGCGCCGCGGATCACCCCGAACCCCTCGGCGGGCAGCGCGCGGCCCCCGCGCCGTACGGAGAGGTACAGGGCTCCGCCGCCGACGGCCACATTGGTCACGCGCTGCACGAACAGCGCCAGGAACAGGCCGGTCAGCGTGGTGGACGCCTCCGCGATCAGCGCCATCACGGCACCGAAGCCGAACGCGGCGAAGAGCGTGAGCAGCACCGCCTGCCGCTGGACCGGCGCACCGCGCAGCTCCGGGCCGCCCGCGAGGACGATGCCGACGACCGCCGCGGCGATGCCGCCGACCTGGAACAGTCCCGGCCGGTCGCCGAGCAGCAGGCCGACCGTCACGGGGACGACCACACCGAGCGAGCCGAGCGGCGAGACGACGCCCATCGGGCCGAGCGCGAGGGCCTTGTAGAAGGCGAGCATGGCGGCCGGTCCGACGACGCCGGCGGCGACCGCGAACCACAGCTCGGGACCGGCCTCGGTCCACGCCGCGGTGGCGACGACGACCGTGCCGAGGACGACGACCGCGAGGCACTGGGAGACCACGACGACGGTGAGGGCCGGGATGCGCTTGGTGAGCAGTCCGCCCCCGAAGTCGGCGAAGCCCCACAGGAGGGCGGTGGCCAGGGCGAACGCGGCGGTCATGGGGGGTCCTCGCAGGCAGGTAGGGGGTGGGGCGTCGCAGTACAGTGCAGTGCACAGTCGGGTGCACTGCACCTTAGTGCAGTCTGTTGAACTATGTCATCCAGGATATTGGACGGAATGTGTCGGACCTCGACCAGCTGACCCAGTCGCTCGCCCGCAACCTGAAGCGCTGGCGCAACGAACGGGGCTTCACCCTGGACGCCCTCGCCGCCCGCTCCGGGGTCAGCCGCGGCATGATCATCCAGATCGAGCAGGCGAGGTCCAACCCGAGCGTCGGCACCACCGTGAAGCTGGCCGACGCCCTCGGCGTCTCCATCACGACCCTCCTCGACTACGAGCAGGGCCCCCACGTCCGGCTCGTCCCGCCGGAGCAGGCCGTCCGCATGTGGTCCACCCCCGCCGGCAGCCACACCACCCTGCTCGTCGGCACCGAGGCCCGCGGCCCCCTCGAACTCTGGTCCTGGTCCCTCGTCCCGGGCGAAGGCAGCGCCTCCGACCCGCACCCGCAGGGCACCACCGAACTGCTCCACGTCGTCGCCGGCGTGCTCACCCTGGTCGTCGACGGCGTCGAGCACACCGTCCCCGCCGGCACCTCCGCCGTCTTCGAGGCCGCGGCCCCGCACACGTACCGCAACGACGGCGACGAGACGGTCGAGATGACCATGGCCGTCTCCATCCCGCCCGTACGCTGAGACGTCCGGCCGCGCGGCGGACGGGAGCGGCTAGCGTGACGCGCATGCGCGCACCCATCGGAAACTTCGACGACGCCCTGTCCGCCCCCGACTGCCTGGACCTGCTCACGGCGCCCGTGGCCGCGGCCGTCCGCGCCTGGACCGGCCCGGTCCCGGCCGACCAGGTCCTCTACGTCGACACCGACCCGGCCATCGCCGACACCGCCGTCTTCGTCGAGCACTACGGCCCCGCGCTCCTCGACGAGTCCGCGAACTGCGTGGTCGTCGCCGGCAAGCGGGGCGAGACGACGACCCTGGCGGCGTGCGTGGTGAAGTCCGCGACCCGCGTCGACGTCAACGGCGTCGTACGCAAGCACCTCGGCGTCCGCAAGGTGCGCTTCGCCCCGATGGACACCGCGACCGGCGACAGCGGCATGGAGTACGGCGGCATCACCCCCATCGGGCTTCCCGCCGACTGGCCGCTGCTGATCGACGCGGCCGTCGTCGACACCCCGTGGGTCCTCGTCGGCAGCGGCCGCCGCCGCGGCAAGATCATCGTCCCGGGCAAGGCATTTGCCCAACTCCCCAACGCCATCGTCCTGGAGGGGCTGGGCGTCCCGGCGACGACCTGACGGCGGCCTGACGGTGGCGGCATGACGGCGAACTGACCGCGGCATGACGGCGAGCTGACGCTGGGTGTGAGACCGCCCGGTGGCGCAACGGCCTGGTGGTGCAACGGCCTGGTTGGGCATCAGCCCAAGCGCGGGATCTCGATCGCGGGGCAACGGTCCATCACCATGTCGAGTCCGGCGTCCGTCGTGCGGGCGTACGCCGCCTCGTCGACGACGCCGAGCTGGAACCAGACCGCCTTCGCGCCGATCTCCCGCGCCGCGTCGGCGACCGCACCGGCGAGGTCGCTGTTGACGAAGACGTCGACGACGTCGACCGGGAAGGGGATGTCGGCGAGGGAGGCGTAGCCGGGCTCGCCGTGGACGGTCTCCGCCTTCGGATGGACCGGCACGATCCGCTTGCCGAAGCGCTGGAGGACCGCCGCCACGCCGTACGCGGCACGTTCCCGGTTGGACGAGAGACCCACGATCGCCCAGGTGTCACCCGTGCCGGTCAGGATCCGGCGGACGGTCTCCTCCTCGGAACGCTCCGTCGCCTCGGTGGTCGTGGTGTCGACGCTCATCCCTGGTGCCTGCCTTCTGTCCGTGCGGGGGCTTCCTCCGAGGTGAACCCGCCGAGCCCCCGGATCCTTCCCGTTTCCTTCCTCGTTCCGGGCGGGCGCTCGGCGGCCGGGGAGCGCTCAGGCGTCCCAGGAGCGGCGTTCGTCCTCGCGAGGGGCCAGCACCAGGGACGGCCGGCCCGGGCCGAAGGTCATGACGGGCCGCTCCGCGTCCCACGCCCGCCACCCGGGATCACCTTCCGTCGCGAACGCCACCCAGGCGGCGTGCATCGCCGCCGCCAGTTCGCGCGGCGCGTCCGGGCCCGTCATCGCCTCCGCCTCCGGCGTGTCCAGGGTGTCGAAGACGAAGCCGAGCTCCAGCGCGTGGCAGGCGCCCAATCCGAGCACCGGCGACGGCCAGCCGAACTCGTACAGAAAGGTGCGGCCGGCCGCCCCCGACCGCAGCCTCGCGTCGGCGACCCGGTTCAACGGCACCCGCAGCAACTTGTCGGTCGCCAGCGCGCCCAGGACCTCGCCGGGCCGCGCCTGCGGCCGGTTCGCCCGGTAGACGCGCGCCGTACGGGACGGCACCCGCGTCTTCCACAGGGCGAGCCGCAGCATCACCGGCGACAACCGCTCGACGAGCCCGCTCGGCACGAACCAGAGCCGGTACTCCTCCGCCGTCGTGCCCAACAGCAGGTCCACCTCGGCGGAATCCACGGCAGCTTCGACCTTGGGCAGGTGCCCAGACGCCTTCCCCCGGCCGGCATCCGCGCTCGCGCCCGCGCTTGCGGACGTCAGCGCCTCCACCGGATCGCGCGGCAGCACGTCCCCGTCCACCACGATCTGGAACGAGTGCCCACCGCCCGTCAGCGGCGAGCCCTTCGCCGTCACCTCTGCCTGGACCGTGAGCAGGTGCTCCCGGTCCACCGCCGCGAATGCCTCCGCCGTCGCGGGAATCCCCAGCCGCTCGGCTATCGCCTGCGTCGTCCGCCGCGCCCGTTCCAGCGGCAGCGCCATCGGCGCCCCGCTCTGCACGACCGCCCGCCGGAACAGACCGCGCGCGTGCGGCGAGGCGAGCAGCGCCGCGATCGAGATCGCGCCCGCCGACTCCCCGAAGACCGTCACCCGCCCGGGATCGCCGCCGAACGCCGCGATGTTCTCCCGCACCCACTCCAGCGCGGCGATCTGATCGCGCAGCCCGAGATTGGCGGGCGCGTCGGGGAAGACGCCGAACCCTTCCACTCCGAGCCGGTAGTTGACGGAGACGAGGACGACACCGTCACGCGCGAAGGCGGTCCCGTCGTAGACGGGCACGGCGTTCGAACCGTGGATCAGCGAACCACCGTGGATCCACACCATCACGGGCCTGCCGCTGTCTTCGGGACCGGTGGCACCCCAGGGCGCCCACACGTTGACGTGGAGGCAGTCGTCCCCCTCGACGGTGGGATCCGGCAACAGCGCGTCCAGCGGCGGAGCGTAGGGCCGCTTGGGGGCGGTCGGCCCGAACTCCGTCGCCTTCCGCACGCCCTCCCACGGCTCCACCGGCTCCGGCGCCCGGAAGCGGAGCGGCCCGAACGGCGCCCGCGCGTACGGAACGCCGAGGAAGCCGGCGACACCGTCCGCCACGTACGCCCCCCTCACCCTCCCCGCGACGAGGGCGGCCTCCGGCGCCCCCGCTCCGTACCCGGCGTACTGATCCCGATCCTGGTCCGGCGTCGTCATGACCGAGTCCTTCCGTGTCGAGTGGGTGCGCCGCCGCCGGCCTGTCGGAGACGGACGTCGCCGAAGCTGTGTCGGGCAAAGCCCCGAGAGCGGGCTCGGCCCCCGGGGCGAGGCGGGGCGGGGCGGGGCGGGTCGGGGCAGGGCGGTGCGGGTCAGTGCGGCGCGGGGCGGCGTACGGACCGGCTTACGCGCGGCGTCGGCTCTCCGGCGCGGCGGTCAGGGCGCCGGTGTCACCAGGGCGCGCTTGAGGATCTTGCCGGTCGGGCCCAGGGGCAGCGCGTCGACGAAGCGGACGACGCGCGGGTACTTGTGGCGGCCGAGGCGTTCGCGCGCCCAGTCGACGAGTTCGTCCTCCGTGACGGGGGCGGTGCCGGCGCGGCGCACCACGACCGCACACACCTCCTCGCCCTTCGTCTCGTCGGGGACGCCGATCACGGCGACTTCGGAGACCGACGGGTGACGGACCAGTACCTCCTCGACCTCGCGCGGATAGATGTTGAAGCCGCCCCGGATCACCAGGTCCTTCTTCCGGTCGACGATCCGCAGGAAGCCGTCCTCGTCCCGCGCGCCGAGGTCGCCGGTGCGGAACCAGCCGTCCACGACGGCCGCCGCCGTCGCCTCCGGATCGTCCAGGTAGCCGGCGAAGACGTTGTGCCCCCGCACCACCACCTCGCCGATCTCGCCGTCCGGCAGCAGCCGGATCGCGTCGTCGAGCGCCGCGTCGGCCACGCCGACCTCGACGCCCCAGACCGGATGCCCCACCGTGCCGGGGCGGCGCCCGAGGTGCGGCTGGTTGAACGTGGCAACCGGCGAAGTCTCCGTCAGGCCGTACCCCTCCAGGATCTGTGTCCCGAAGGTCTCCTCGAAGCGCTCCAGCACCGCGACCGGCAGCGCCGCGCCGCCGGAGACCGCCGCACGCAGCGCCTCGGGCCGCCGGTCCGAGCCGGCCGCGGCCTCCACCAGCGCGTGGTACATCGTCGGCACGCCCATGAACACCGTCACGCCCTCGTCGACGAGCACGTCCAGCGCCGCCGGCCCGCTGAACCTGGGCATCAGCACAAGCGTGGCTCCCTGGCGCAGCGTGCCGTTCATCGCGCACGTCTGGCCGTAGCTGTGGAAGAGCGGCAGACAGCCGAGCACGACGTCGTCCGCGCCGAGGCCGAGCAGATCCTGCGAGGTGACGGCGGCGTTCATGACGATGTTGAGATGGGTCAGCCGCGCGCCCTTGGGGCGCCCCGTGGTGCCGCTCGTGTAGAGGATCACCGCCGTGTCGGACGGCCCGGCGGGCTCCACCGCGGCCAGCGGCTCCGGCGCCGAGGGCGCCCCCTGGAAGGCCCGCACACCGGCCGCCCGGGCCGCCTCGTCGGCGACCGCCCACAACGGTCCGCCGCTCACGATCGCGACCGCGCCACTGTGCTCCAGCACAAAACGCACCTCGTCGGCGACGAGCAGCGCGTGCACCGGCACGACGGTGGCGCCGGCGGCGAGCGCACCGTAGTACACGCGCAGGAACTCCGTCGTGTTCGGCAGCAGCACCGCCACCCGGTCGCCCGGCTTCACCCCCGCCTCGCGCAGCCCGGCGGCGCAGCGCAGCGCCGCGTCCCACAGCTCGCGGTAGGTGAACCGGCTCGCACCCTCGACGACGGCGATCCGGTCGGGGAAGTGACGGGCGGACTCGCCCAGCACGCCGGCGACGTTCAGTGACATGACACGCTCCAGAGACGTGGAGTTGACGGCGGTGTCAACATTCCGTGACACGGCACAGAATCGATCGTGGAAGCGCCCCGAGGCCATGTGCAGACGCCCATCATGTGCCTTTCACAGCTGGGCATCGGCCCCTCGGCCACTCCCGGAGCGTGGCAATCGCCAAAGCGCGGCGCTACGGTGCGAGCCATGACGCCCCGCCCGCCCGGCGCCCCCGACCCCTCGCGCGACCGCCCGTCCGGCCCCCCGTCGCGCCCCTCACCCGACGTGACGGGCGCGCACCGCGCGCACACCCCGCTCGGATCGGCCGGCGGCTCCGGCGCCCTGCGCCGCTCCCTCGCCACCGCGCTCCTCGCCGACGTCGACCGGCTCACCGATCGGGCCGTCGCCGACATCCGCGCCCACTCCGGCACGTACGCCTCGGGGGATCCCGTCTCCCGGGAGGACCTCTGGGCGATCTGCCGCGACAACATGCTGCGCGCCCTGGAGGACTTCGGCGGGCTCGCCCCGACCGGCGGCGACTTCGAGGGCGCCGCCCGCGAGACCGGCCGCCGCCGCGCCGAGCAGGGCGTACCGCTCGACACCGTCCTCCAGGCGTACCGCCGCGGCGGGCGCGTCCTCTGGCAGATGATGGCCGAGCACCTGCGCACCCGGGCCGGCCGCCCGGCGGACAGCCGAGACCTGGAACTCGACATGGCCGGCGCCGTCTGGGAGACCATCGACCGCTACTCGGTGGCGATGGCCGACGCGTACCGCCTCGGCCAGCTGGAGCTCCAGAACCGCCAGGACACCCGCCGGGCCGCCCTCTTCGAGGCGCTCCTCGACGGCCGCGCCGACGACCCCGCCGTCGCGTCCGCCGCGGCCGCCGCGCTCGGCGTGCCCGCCCAGGACCGGTACGTCGTCGTGGTCGCCACCCAGGACCCGGCCGCGCCGCCGCATCCGGCGCCCGTCCTGGAGGCCCAGGGGCTGTGGTCGTTCTGGAGCCCCCGCTCGGGCCGGTACGCCGGCATCGTCCGCCTCCCGCGCCGCGACACGCCCGCCGGACGACTGCCCCCGCCCGGCGCCCGCCCCGACCCGGTGCTGCTCCGGCTCCTCGACGCGCTGCGCGAACGCACCGGCGCCACCGCCGGCGTCTCGCCCGAGTTCGAACGCCTCTCCCAGGCGGGCCGCGCCCTCCGGCTCGCCGAGCAGACCCTCCGTACCCTCCAGGCCGGCAGCGGCGAGGCCGCCGTCTTCGACGCGCGGCTCGCGGAGATCCTGCTGAGCGGACGCCCCGACATCGCGGAGCGGATCGTCACCGTCAACCTCGGGCCCGTCCTCGTCACCGGCGGCGAACGCACCGCACTCCTGACCACCCTCCGCGTCTGGCTCGACCACGGCTGCTCCGCCTCCCGCGCGGCGGAACTCCTCTACTGCCACCGCAACACCGTGCTCAACCGCATCGGACGCGTCGCCGAGCTCACCGGCCGCTCCAGCGAATCGGGCGAGGCACGCCTCGGTTGGGCACTTGCCCTGCGGGCTCTCTCCTACGTCGGCCAGCCCGACGCCCCCGGAGCCGCCTCCACCCTGGTGGAACCGTGCGGCCCGGGCGGCGCCGAAAGGGACCTGTACGGCACGTAGGCTGGCGGAATGCAGGAGCAGTACCGCACGCTGGCCCGCGAGGGCGTCCACGAGACCGAGATCAACCGCTCGCGCTTCCTCTGTGCACTCGCACCGGTCGCCGACGAGCACGAGGCGCAGGAGTTCGTGGCGCGCATCCGCCGGGAGCACCCGACGGCCACCCACAACTGCTTCGCCTACGTCCTCGGCGCCGACGCGTCCGTCCAGAAGGCGAGCGACGACGGCGAGCCCGGCGGCACGGCCGGAGTCCCCATGCTCCAGATGCTGCTCCGCCGCGAGATGCGGTACGTCGCCGCCGTCGTCACCCGCTACTACGGGGGCGTGAAGCTCGGCGCAGGCGGTCTGATCCGCGCGTACGGCGGCGTCGTCGGCGAAGCGCTCGACGCGCTCGGCACCATCACCCGGCAGCGCTACCGCCTCGCCACCGTCACCGTCGACCACCAGCGGGCCGGAAAGCTGGAGAACGACCTCCGGTCCACCGGCCGCGCCGTACGCGAGGTGCGGTACGCCGAGGCCGTCACCATCGAGATCGGCCTCCCCGACGCCGACGTGCCCGCCTTCCGGGCGTGGCTCGCCGACGTCACCGCCGGCGCCGCCACCGTGGAACTCGGCGGCGAGGCGTACGGCGACGCCTGACCCAGCACCCGCCCCGCCCGCCCGCGAGGCGCCGCCCCCTGCCCGCCCCGCCCGCCCCGCCCGCCCAGCCCGCCCACGACGGCCCAGCCCCGCCCGCCCGCGACGGCCCGACCCCCGTCCCGGCTCTCGCCCCATCCGCCGTGTGGCCCCGCCCACAGCCCCCGCCGGGTTAGCGTGGTGGACACACACGTGGTGGACACACAAGAGAGACACCAGGGGCGAGGAGCGGCACGCGCATGCGGGGTGGGATGACGACGTGAGGTTCCTGCACACCTCGGACTGGCACCTCGGCCGGTCCTTCCACCGCGTCGGCCTCCTCGACGCCCAGGCCGCCTTCCTCGACCACCTCGTCGCCACCGTCCGCGACCGCGAGGTGGACGCCGTCCTCGTCGCCGGCGACGTCTACGACCGCGCCGTGCCGCCCCTGCCGGCCGTCGAACTCTTCGACCGCGCGCTGCACCGGCTCGCCGAGGCGGGCGTCCCCACGGTCATGATCTCCGGCAACCACGATTCCGCCCGCCGCCTCGGCGTCGGCGCCGGACTCCTCGGCCGCGCCGGCATCCACCTCCGTACCGACCCGGCGGGCATCGGCACCCCCGTCGTCCTCACCGACGCCCACGGCGAGGTCGCCCTCTACGGCCTGCCGTACCTGGAGCCCGCTCTCGTACGCGAGCAGCTCGGCGCAGCGAAGTCCGGGCACGAGTCGGTGCTCGCCGCGGCCATGGACCGCGTCCGCGCCGACCTCGCCGCGCGTCCCGCCGGGACCCGCTCCGTCGTCCTCGCCCACGCCTTCGTCGCCGGCGGCGCGCCCAGCGACAGCGAGCGCGACATCACCGTCGGCGGCGTCGCCGCCGTCCCCACCGCCGTCTTCGACGGCGTCGACTACGTGGCCCTCGGCCACCTCCACGGCTCCCAGACCCTCACCCCGCGCGTGCGGTACTCCGGCTCCCCGCTCGCCTACTCCTTCTCCGAGGCCGACCACCGCAAGACCATGTGGCTGATCGACCTCGGCGCCGACGGAGCCGTCACCGCCGCCGAGCGCGTCGACTGCCCCGTGCCGCGCCCCCTCGCCCGGCTCCGGGGACGCCTCGACGACCTGCTCGCCGACCCCGCGCACGACCGGCACCAGGACTCCTGGATCGAGGCCACCCTCACCGACGCCGTACGCCCCCACGACCCGATGGCCCGGCTCGCCGAACGCTTCCCGCACACCCTCAACCTCGTCTTCGAGCCCGACCGCGCCGACACCGACTCCCTCGCCTCCTACGCCCAGCGGCTCCGCGGCCGCAGCGACCAGCAGATCGCGGAGGACTTCGTGACCCACGTCCGCGCCGGCGGCGGACTCGACGAGGCCGAACGGACCGTGCTGTACGGCGCCTTCGACGACGTCCGCGTCGACGCCGCCACCACCGAGCGCGAGGGGGGCCGATGAGGCTGCACCGGCTGGAGATCACCGCCTTCGGACCCTTCGGGACCACCCAGACCGTCGACTTCGACGCCCTGTCCACCGCCGGACTCTTCCTCCTCCACGGGCCGACCGGCGCCGGCAAGACCTCCGTCCTCGACGCCGTCTGCTTCGCCCTGTACGGGAGCGTGCCCGGCGCCCGCCAGGCCCCCGGCACCACCCTCCGCAGCGACCACGCGCCCGTGGACACCCCCACCGAGGTGCTGCTCGAACTCACCGTCGGCGGCCGCCGCCTGGAGATCAGGCGCAGTCCCGCACAGCCGCGGCCCAAGAAGCGCGGCGGAGGTTTCACCACCGAGAAGGCACAGAGCACCCTGCGCGCGTACGACCCCGCCACGCGCGCGTGGACCGGTCTCAGCAAGTCCCACCAGGAGATCGGCGAGG
Source organism: Streptomyces sp. NPDC058955 (assembly GCF_042741435.1). NCBI lineage: Bacteria > Bacillati > Actinomycetota > Actinomycetes > Kitasatosporales > Streptomycetaceae > Streptomyces > Streptomyces sp. NPDC058955. Next base: position 102,097 of record NZ_JBHYKM010000002.1, read on the forward strand.
AGATCACCCAGCTCCTCGGCATGAGCAGGGACCAGTTCTGCCAGGTCGTCCTGCTGCCGCAGGGCGACTTCGCCCGCTTCCTGCGCGCCGACGCCGAGGCCCGCGGCAAGCTCCTGGGCCGTCTCTTCGACACCCGCCGCTTCGCCGCCGTCGAGGAACGCCTCGCCGAACTGCGCCGCGCCGCCGCCCACCGCGTCGAGGAGGGCGACGCCCGGCTCCTCGCGCTCGCCCACCGCATGGCCCAGGCCGCCGAGGGCCTTCCCGTCGCCCGTACCCCCGTCGACGGCAAGCCCGGCGAGCCCGGCCTCGCCGAGACCGTCCTCGGCTGGGGCGCCGTCGCCCGCACCGAGGCCCGAGAGGCCGCCGACATCGCCGGCGTACGCCTCGCCACGGCCGAACACGCCGAGGCCATCGCCCGCGCCGCGGCGGAACAGGCCCGGGACCTCGCCGCCCGCCAGGCCCGGCACGCCGAGGCAGTGCGCCGCCGCGAGGCGCTCACCGCCCGGATCCCCGACCGGGACCGGGACCAGGCCGCCCTCGACCTCGCCCTCAAGGCCGATCGGGTCGCCCCCGCGCTCGCCCTGCGCCACGAGGCGGAACGCGAACACGCGGCGGCCCTGGCCGTCCGCGGATCGGCCCGCGCCCTGCTGCGTCCCGACCTCGCCGAAGCCTCGGCCGAACAGCTCTCCACCCTGGAGAACCGCCTCCGTGAGGACCTCGGCGGGGGGGGGGCGCCCCGCCCCGGCCCGGCCCCGGCCCCCCCCCGCGCGCCGGGGGCCGACCGCCGCGGGCCGGGGCGCCGGCGCGCGCGCGGGGCCGGGGGGGGGCCCGGGCCGGGCCCCCCCGCCCCCGGGCCGCGGCCCGCCGCGCGGGGGGCCGGCGCGCGCGGCCGGGCGCGCGGCCGGGCCCCGGACGTCACTCACCGGGCCGGCAGACCAGCAGCACCGACTCCGTGCGCTCGTCGATCCGCAGCCGCCGCCGGCCCTCGATGTGCAGCCCCGCCGCGTGCAGTTCGGCCGCCAGCCGGTCCTGGTCCACGATCCACTTGTCGGTGGTCAGCACCGTCCGCTCCGTGGAGAGCTTCCCGGTCCTGGCCGAGCAGTAGGTGACCCGCTCGCTCATCGCCCCCAGGTCGAAGTCCTGCCGCGCCACCACCCACTCGTCGATCCCGTCGAACCGCGGCACCTGGAAGGCCCACGTCCTGCGCGGCTCCGCCACCAGCCCCGGCCACCGGTGCGCCGTGTAGTCCAGGGCCAGCGCCCCGCCCGCCTCCAGATGGTCCGCGACCTCCCGCAGCAGCCCCGGCCGGCGGGCCGGCGGCACCGCCGACACCATCGCGCCGGCGAGCAGCGCCAGCCGGTAACTCCCGCGCAGCCGCAGCTCGGAGAGGTCCGCCCGGTGCGTCACCACCAGACCGGCCACCTGCGGGCCGATCCGGCGGGCCCAGCCGTCGAGGCGCTCCAGTGCCGAGGCGTCCCGGTCCACGGCCTCCACGGCGAAGCCGTGCCGGGCGAACGGGACGGCGAGCCGTCCCGCGCCGGAGCCGAGGTCCAGGACGGGTCCGCCGGTGGAGCGGGCGAGGCCGAGGTACCGGACGATGTCCGCGCTGTGCGGGCCGAGCAGGGCGTCGTGCAGCCAGACCGACCCCTCGTCCATCGCGGCGACGGACTCCAGGCCGGGCAGGGCGTCGGAGGCGATCCGCACCCCCGCCCCGGCGGCCGGAGCCCGCTCCCGGTCGTATCGGGACGGCAGGACCGGCGCGAGCGCTGCGGGCACGGCGGGCAGGGAAGTGCCGCTCGGGGTGTGCATCGCTCCTCCAGGGGCTCGCGCGGTCCATGCCGTCCGGGCGAGGTGCCCGTGCCGCCGGGACCGCGCCGCTGCGACCATCCTGACCTGCGGAGGGAGCCCCGATCCACCGGATCGGGCTGCGTGAACACGCGATGGCGTGGATCTGCCACGGCCGGGCGCGACCCGCCGCGGGCGGCCTCAGACCGCGCGGCCCCAGCGGGTCGGCCCGAGCGCCGCGAAGCCCCGCTCCCGGTAGAACGGCAGGGCCGGGTCCGCCTCCACCGGCAGCTGCACCCGCTGCTCCCGCGCGTCGTAGCCGCGCGTCCGGTCGGTGGCCGCCGCCAGCAGGGCCGTACCGATCCCGCGGCGGCGCGCGCCCTCCTCGACCGCCAGCGCGTACAGCTCGCCCTCGCCCGGCACCGGGACCCCGCAGGCGGCGACCCCGACGAGCCGGCCCTCCGGGTTCTCCGCGACCAGCCAGCCGAGCCAGCCGGGCGCACCCCCCGGAATTTCTATTTCCGCGCGTATCCGCGGCAGCGCGCATTGTGTGGAGATCAGCCGGCGCAGCGGGATTTCCTCCAGCATTCCGGCATAGCTGCTCCGGATCGCGTCGGCGAGCAGCCGGGAAATCGGAGTCGCGTCGCCGGCCGCTGCCGTGCGGACGCCAGCGAGCTGCATTGGATCTGTACCCTTCGCCGTGCCGAGCGCCGTGGTGTGCCGGAGGACCAACGTACCCACAATAGCGACCGATTCCCGGCCGCGTGACCGATGCGAAATCTACGAATTCGCTTAGTAAATAGTCGAGTTGGTCCGGACATTAGGCCGGGAAGGAACAACAGGCGACGACGAGCGGAGTCATCGCCGCGGAGGCCGTGCCGATCGTCAGCAGCCCGCGCAGCACGGGGTGTCCGGCCCGGTGCGGGGTGAGGATCCGGCGCATCCGGAGGACGGCCGAGGGGCCGCCCGCGGCGAACGCGGCGCGCGGCGCGCGGCCCGCGGCGAGGGCGTAGAGCGCGGTGGCGAGCGCGTCGCGGGTGCAGCGGCGCAGGGCCCGGTCGTCGGCGGCCATCTCCAGGAGCAGCGGGACGGCGGTGGAGCCGTGCCGGGCCAGCGGCAGCCGCCGGAAGACGGCGCCGAACGCCTCGGCGGCGGCGACGAGCAGATGGTGCCGGCCCGCGATGTGCGCCCGCTCGTGGGCGAGGGCGGCGGCGAGCTGCGCGGGCGTCAGGGTGTCGACGGCGCCGGAGGAGACGACGACCCGGCGGACCCGGCCGGGCAGGCAGTAGACGGCGGGCCGGGCGTGGTCGAGGACGGTGGCGCGCAGCTCGGGGTCGTACCGTCCGATCAGGCGCAGCACGTCCCCGTGCGCCCGCCGGGCCCGGCGGGCGCTCAGCAGCCGGCGGGCGAGCGCGGCGGCCGGGACGGCGAGGACGGCGGTGGCCACCCCGAGCGCGGCGGCCTCCCGCCCGCGCAGCGCGAACAGCTGCCCGGGGGTGGGGAGTCGGAGCGTGAGCACCATGTCGGTGAGGCGGTGGCCGGCTTCGCCCGGCAGCAGCAGCTGCGCGGGGAGCAGGGCGCTCGCCACCATGAAGACGGCGCCGCAGGCGGCCCAGACGGTGACCCCGAGCCGGGGCACCTGCTGGGCCCAGCGGGCCCGCACCAGCAGCCAGGGGACGCCGAACCCGGAGAGCAGCGCGAGCCCGAGGGGGACGAGGACGTGGTGGTTCACGCGCGCCCTCCCCGCAGGCCCGTACCGTCCGCCCGGACCCCCCGCCAGGCCCCCGCCGCGGGGCGGGCTGCACCGGCGCCGTCGCCGGGGTCGTCGCCGGGGTCGACGTCGGCGCGCGGGTCGTACGCGGCCGGTTCCGGGCCCGGTTCCGGGGCCGGTTCGCCGCGGGCCGTGCGGAGGGCCGCGTCGAGGGCCTCGACGTCCTCGTCGGAGATGGCCTCGACGAAGCGGAGCAGGGCGGCGGGGCGGTCCGGGCTGTCGCCGAGGGCGTCGCGCATCAGACCGGCGGTGTACTCCTCGCGGCCCCGGACGGGTTCGTAGAGCCAGGCCCGGCCCGCCTTCTCGCGGCGGAGCCAGCCCTTGCGGTGCAGGATGTCGGCCACCGTCATGACGGTGGTGTAGGCGACCCGGCGGCCGCGGTTGATGTCGTCGACGATCTCGCGGACGGTGGCGGGCCGCTGCCAGGCCCACAGCCGGTCCATGATCTCGGCCTCCAGCTCTCCCAGCCGGCGCACGTGCATCCCCTCCCCTTGCGGGCGGCTCATCGTACGGGTCGCACACCCGCCCGAGGTATACCCCCTAGGGGTAAGGTGGCGGGTTCGTGACGGCCCCGGACACGGCCACCGCCCCCGTGCGGAGGCCCGCTGTCGCGGGCCCCTCGCACGGGGGCGGTGCCGGACTCCGTCAGGTCCGGATCAGCCGGGCGATCGCCTTGGACGCCTCGCCGACCTTCACCTTCGCCTGGTCCCCGCCGGCCGCGATGGCCTCGGTGACGCAGCAGCTGAGGTGTTCGTCGAGGAGGGCGACCGCGCAGGACTGGAGGGCCGCGTTGATCGCGGAGACCTGGGTCAGGACGTCGATGCAGTAGACGTCCTCGTCGACCATCCGCTGCACCCCCCGGACCTGGCCCTCGATCCGCCGGAGCCTTCTGATGATGTCTTCCTTGTGCTGCACGTAACCGGCCACGGCGGGCTCCCGTCAGGTCGAGGGTCCGGAGGTCACTTGTCCGCGGCCTGGAAGCCGCGCAGCCGGAGGCTGTTGCCGACCACGAAGACCGAGGAGAAGGCCATCGCGGCACCGGCGATCATCGGGTTGAGCAGTCCGGCCGCCGCGAGCGGCAGGGCCGCCACGTTGTAGGCGAAGGCCCAGAAGAGGTTCGAGCGGATGGTGCCGAGGGTCCTGCGGGAGAGCCGGATGGCGTCCGCCGCGGCCCGCAGGTCCCCTCGTACGAGGGTCAGGTCGCCGGCCTCGATGGCGGCGTCCGTGCCGGTGCCCATCGCCAGGCCGAGGTCGGCCTGGGCGAGCGCCGCGGCGTCGTTGACGCCGTCGCCGACCATGGCGACCGAACGGCCCTCGGCCTGCAGCCTCTTGACGACGTCGACCTTGTCCTGCGGCATGACCTCGGCGATGACCTCGCCGATGCCGACCTCGGCGGCGACGGCCTCCGCGACCGCCTTGTTGTCGCCGGTCAGCAGGATCGGGGTGAGCCCGAGGCCCTTGAGCCGGCGGATCGCCTCCGCGCTGGTCTCCTTGATCGCGTCGGCGACCTCCAGGACCGCGCGGGCCTCCCCGTCCCAGGCGACCGCGATGGCCGTCTTCCCGGCCTTCTCCGCCGCGTCCTTCGCGGCCTTGAGGCTCGCCGGGAGGGACATCGCCCACTCCTCCAGCAGCTTCTCGCGGCCGACGAGGACGGCGTGCCCGTCGACGACGCCCTGGACGCCGAGACCGGGGATGTTGGCGAAGTCCTCGGGGGTGGGCAGGGCGCCGACCTTCGCGGCGGCGCCGGTGGCGACGGCCTGGGCGATCGGGTGCTCGGAGGAGTGCTCCAGGGCGCCCGCCAGGCGCAGCACGTCGGTCTCGTCCGTACCGGCGGCGGTGTGGACCTTCAGCAGGGTCATCCGGCCGGTGGTGACGGTGCCGGTCTTGTCCAGGACGATGGTGTCGACCTTGCGGGTGGTCTCCAGGACCTCGGGCCCCTTGATCAGGATGCCGAGCTGCGCGCCGCGGCCGGTGCCGACCATGAGGGCGGTCGGGGTGGCCAGGCCCAGGGCGCACGGGCAGGCGATGATCAGGACGGCGACGGCGGCGGTGAAGGCGGCGGTGAGGCCCTGGCCGGTGCCGAGCCAGAAGCCGAGCGTGCCGAGCGAGAGCGCGATGACGATCGGGACGAAGACGGCCGAGATCCGGTCGGCGAGCCGCTGGGCGGCGGCCTTGCCGTTCTGCGCGTCCTCGACGAGCTTCGCCATCCGGGCGAGCTGGGTGTCGGCGCCGACGCGGGTGGCCTCGACGACCAGCCGGCCGCCGGCGTTCAGGGTGGCGCCGGTGACGGAGTCGCCGACGGAGACCTCGACGGGCACGGACTCGCCGGTGAGCATGGAGGCGTCCACGGCGGAGGAACCCTCGACGACGGTGCCGTCGGTGGCGATCTTCTCGCCCGGGCGGACCAGGAAGCGGTCCCCGACCTGGAGTTCGGCGGTGGGCACGGTGATCTCGCGCCCGTTCCTGATGACCGTGACTTCCTTGGCGCCCAGCTGCATCAGCGCCTTGAGCGCGGCGCCGGCCTTCCGCTTCGAGCGGGCCTCGAAGTAGCGGCCCGCCAGGATGAAGGCGGTGACGCCGGCCGCGGCCTCCAGGTAGATGTTCCCGGCGCCGTCGGTGCGGGCGATGGTGAACTCGAAGGGGTGCGTCATGCCCGGGGTGCCGGCGGTGCCGAAGAACAGCGCCCACAGGGACCACAGGAACGCGGCGATCGTGCCGACCGAGATCAGCGTGTCCATGGTGGCCGCGCCGTGCCTGGCGTTGGTCCAGGCGGCCTTGTGGAAGGGCCAGGCGGCGTAGACGACGACCGGCGCGGCGAGGGTGAGGCTCAGCCACTGCCAGTACTCGATCTGGAGCGCCGGGACCATCGCCATCGCGATGACCGGCACGGCGAGGGCGACGGCGGTGATCAGCCGCTGCTTCAGCGGCCGCAGCTCCTCGTCGGCCCGCTCCTCGTCGGAGGGGCCGCCCTCGCCCGGGGTCTCGCTCTTCGGCGGCTCGGGCTCGGCGGCGGTGTAGCCGGTGGCCTCGACGGTCGCGATCAGGTCGGCGACCGGGATGTCGGCGGAGAAGGTGACCTTCGCCTTCTCGGTCGCGTAGTTGACGGTGGCCTCGACCCCGTCCATGCGGTTGAGCTTCTTCTCGATCCGGGCCGCGCACGAGGCGCAGGTCATGCCGCCGATGGCGAGCTCGACCTGGGCGGTGCCGGGGGTCGTCGTGGTCATGAAACTGCTCCCTCTTTCTTTCCTGTGCACGGGGGCCGGGGCCCGGGCGGGGGTACGGGACGGGCCCCGGCGGCCGGATCGGTCAGGCGCGGTCGGCCAGGCCGACGATCAGGCGCGGCCGGTCAGCTCGTAGCCCGCCTCGTCGACCGCCGCGGCGATGGCGGCGTCGTCGGGGGCGCCGTCGGTGGTGACGGTCACCCGGCCGGCGTCGACGTCGACGTCCACGGAGAGGACGCCCTCCAGCGCGCTCACGGAGGTGGTGATGGCCGTCCGGCAGTGGCCGCAGGTCATGCCCGAGACCGCGTAGACGGTGCTGGTGGCGTCGGCGACGGCGACCGCGGTGGTGGTGCCGGTCGAGCAGCTGTTGTCGGGGGTGCAGCAGGAACCCATGTCGTCCTCCATCGTGTGTCCAGTGGACCGCGATACCCTCGGGGGGTATCGGCGGTGTGGGTCCATGTATACCCCCCGGTGGTATCCGGCGCAAGTATCGGAGCGACTTGACTTGATACCCCCTAGGGGTATGGTGAAGTGCAGGGAACAGAGACCGACCACACAGCCGCATCCGCATCCGCACAGGGGAGAGCAGCCATGAACACCGGACTGAAGATCACCGCCTTCGCCGCCGCGCTCGCCGCGACCTTCGGCACCGCGTACGGGGTCGGCAAGGGCGTCGGCCCGGTCGAGCAGCCGCAGAAGGCCGAGCACGGCGAGCACGCGGCCGCGACGCCACGGCCCAGCGCCCCCACCTCCGCCCCCGCCTCCGCCGACGGCCACGCGGGCCATGACGAGGCCGCCCCCGCCCAGGCCGGCGCGGAACTCCCCGGCGGCCTCCAGGTCTCCGACGGCGGCTACACCCTCGCCCTGGAGACCCCCACCCCGCCGGCCGGCCGCAGCACCCTGAAGTTCTCCGTCAAGGACGCCACCGGGAAGAAGGTCACCGCCTTCACCACCGAGCACGGCAAGGAGCTCCACTTCATCGTCGCCTCGCGCGACCTGACGGTCTTCCGCCACCTCCACCCCGTGAAGGCCGCCGACGGCACCTGGACCGTCGACGCCGACCTGCCGGCCGCCGGCGGCTACAAGGCGTTCGCCGACTTCAAGCCCGCCGCGAAGGGCGCGAAGAACCTGACCCTCGGCGTCGACCTCGGCGTCCCCGGCACCTACACCCCCGAGCCGCTCCCCGCCGCCGCGCCCACCGCCACCGTCGACGGCTACCAGGTCCGCCTCGGCGGCACCCTCGACCCCGGCAAGTCCGGCGAGCTGCGCCTCACCGTCTCCAAGGCCGGCAAGCCGGTCACCGACCTGGAGCCCTACCTCGGCGCGTACGGACACCTGGTCGCCCTCCGCCAGGGCGACCTCGCCTACCTCCACGTCCACCCCAACGAGGGCGGCCCCGGCCCCGACGTCTCCTTCACCGCCACCGCGCCGAGCACCGGCACCTACCGCCTCTTCCTCGACTTCCAGCACGAGGGCAAGGTCCGCACGGCCGCCTTCACGGTGAAGGCCGGCACCCCGTCCGCGGCGCCGGCGGCCCCGTCGGCGACTTCCTCCGGGACGGCAGAGCACGATGCGGGAGGTCACCAGCACGGCTAGTCTGGTCATTGGACTAGACCTGTAGTCGTCATTCATGGAGGAATGGGCGCAATGAGCAACCGTGCTGTCCTGGAGGTGATCGCCCTCGACGAGCAGGACGCGGTCGCCGCCCAGACCGGGGGCGCCGATCGCCTCGAACTCGTCACCGACATGGCGGCGGACGGCCTCACCCCGTCGACGGCCACCTTCACGGCCATCCGCCGCGCGGTCGACATCCCGCTCCGCGTGATGCTCCGCCTGGCGGACGGCTTCGCGGCGGGCGACATCGACGCGCTGGCCGGGCGGGCGGCGGAGCTCCGCGCGGCCGGCGCGGACCAGTTCGTCCTCGGCTTCCTCACCCCCGACGGCGAACCCGACCTGGTCGCCGTCGAGCGGCTCATCGCCGTCCTCGACGGCGCCCGCTGGACCTTCCACCGCGCCATCGACCGCGCCGCCGACCGCGACGGGCTGCGCAAGCGCCTCGCCGACCTCCCCGGCCTCGACACCTACCTCACCGCCGGCGCCGCCGCCGGCGTGGACGCCGGACTCCCGGTCCTCGAAGCCGAGGCCGCCCGCGCCGGCGAACCCGGCTACGAGCCGCAGATCCTGGTCGGCGGCGGCCTCCGCCTCGACCACCTCCCGCGCCTGCGCGCCGCCGGCCTCACCGCCTTCCACATCGGCGGCGCCGCCCGCCCGCAGGGCTGGACCGCCCCCGTCTCCGCCGACGCGGTCCGCACCTGGCGCGCGGCGGTCGACGCCCCGTAACGCACCCCGCGAAAACCCGGTGCGGGGGCGGCGGGCGGGTCACTAGCCTCGCGCGCATGGCGGACGACATCGACGAAGCGCTCGTACGGCGGCTGGTGGCCGACCGGTTCCCGCACTGGGCCGGGCTCGACGTGCGGCAGGTGGCCTCGGCCGGGACGGACAACGCGATGTTCCGGCTCGGCGACGACCTCGTCGTACGGCTGCCGAAGGCGGAGTGGGCGACGGGCCAGGTGGAGAAGGAACAGCGCTGGCTGCCCCGGCTCGCCCCCGCCCTGCCCCTCCCCGTGCCGGTACCGCTCGGCACCGGCACCCCCACGGAGGACTTCGACCGGCCGTGGGGCGTGTACGGCTGGCTGGACGGCGCCGACGCCTGGACCTCACCGGTCACCGATCTCGCCCACGCAGCCGAGGAGCTGGGCCGCTTCGGCGTCGCCCTGCGGGCGGCCGACGCCACCGGCGGCCCCCGCTCCTTCCGCGGCGGCGCCGTCACCGAATGGGAGGGCGGCTACCTGCCGAAGGCCGTCGCCGGACTGGCCGCCGCCGGACTGCTCGACGCGCCCACGGCACTGGACGCCTGGGAACGCGTCCTCGCCCTCCCCGCCTGGGACCGCGACCCGGTCTGGCTGCACGGCGACCTCCTGCCGGGCAACCTGCTCACCCGCGACGGCCGCCTCAGCGCCGTCATCGACTTCGGCGGCCTCGGCACCGGCGACCCCGCCGCCGACCTCCTTCCCGCCTGGACCCTCCTCACCCCCGCCACCCGCCCCCTCTTCCGCACCGCCTCCCAGGTCGACGACGCCACCTGGGACCGCGGCCGGGGCTGGGCCCTGTGCTGGGGCCTCGTCACGGACTACTACTACGGCGACACCCCCGGCCCCGACACGGCCCCCGCCCCCAACCCCACCCTGGCGGCAATAGCCCGCCGAGCCTGGACCGAAGCCCTCCCCGCCGCCGTCACGGCCACCTGACCCACCGGTCGGCGCCCGCGCCGCCGTCGTCGTGGGCAGTCGTTCCGCCGGGGCGGGCCGCCGTTTCGATCGGGGGGTTACAGCTGCGGGGGCAGGGGCGCCGCGTGGCAGATGGTGAGGCCGGAGACCGCTCGGGTGAGGGCCACGTACAGGCGGCGCAGGCCCGTGCGTTCGTCGGGCTCGCCGTCGACCACCGCCGCCGGCTCGTCGAGGACGACGTAGTCGTACTCCAGGCCCTTCGCGAGCGACGCCGGGACCAGCGTCAGGCGCGACTCCGCGGTGGTCTCCTCGCCGGGGGACAGGTACGGCAGGCCCGCCGCCTCCAGCGCCTCCGCCAGCGGCGCGACGCGCGCGTCCGCGGCGATCAGGCCGATCGAGCCCTCGTTCCCGAGCGCGTCGACGCACGCCGCGACCACCTCCGCGTCGGACGTCGTCCCGCGGATCTCGAAGGCGCCCGGGTTCTCCCGGACCGACTCCACCGGCGCGAGGCCTGGCGCCATGTGGGGCAGCAGCCGGGAGGCGTACGCGATGACCTCGCTGGGCACGCGGAAGCCGGCCGTCAGCTCCTCGACGCGGGAGTCCGGCTTGCCGAGGTGCGCGAGGGCGGTCTCCCAACTCGACGTGGCCCAGGGGGTGGTGCCCTGCGCGAGGTCCCCGAGGATGGTCGCCGAACCGGTGGTGCAGCGCCGCCCCACCGCCCGGTACTGCATGGGGGAGAGGTCCTGCGCCTCGTCGAGGACGACGTGCCCGAGCGAGTGGGTCCGCTCGACCAGGTCCGTCACCTCGTCGATGAGCACCGCGTCGGCCGCCGACCACTTCGCGGTCTTCACGCTCCGCGCCGGCTTCGCCCACAGCAGCAGCTTCTGCTCCTCCTCGCTCAGCACGCCCCGCGCGTGCTCCGCCAGGAACTCCGCGTCGCTCAGCAGCCGCAGCACCAGCTTCGCGGGCTCGACCGGCGGCCAGCACTCCTTCACCACGGCCTTCACGGCTGCGTTCCGGGCGACGGCGTTCTGCACCCGGTCGTCGGGCGCCTCGCCGGCCTGTTCCATCCGGACGAGAACCGCGTGCGCGATGCGCTGCGGCAGCGCCTCCCGGGCCGCCCCGTACCGGATGTCACGCTCCGTCAGTTCCCGGACGATCTCCTCCAGTTCGTACGCCGGCACCCGCCAGCGCCGCGAACCGCGGACGACCATCAGCGGTTCCGTCGGCAGCGTCACGTGCGACCGGACCGCCCGCCGCAGCACCTCCGCCATCCGGGCGTCGCCCTTCACGACCGCCGTCGCCGCCTCGTCCGCGCCCCGCACCTCGACGTGGGCGACGAGGTCGTCGACCGTCGCCTGCTTCACCTCCAGCTCGCCGAGGGCGGGCAGGACCTGCTCGATGTACTGGAGGAAGGAACGGTTCGGCCCGATGACGAGGGTGCCGGTGCGGGCCAGCCGCTCCCGGTGGGCGTACAGCAGATAGGCGACACGGTGCAGGCCGACGGCCGTCTTGCCGGTGCCCGGGCCTCCCTGCACGCACAGCGTGCCGGACAGGTCGGAGCGGACGATCTCGTCCTGCTCCGGCTGGATCGTCGCCACGATGTCCCGCATGGGACCGACGCGCGGCCGCTCGATCTCCGCCTGGAGCAGCCGGCTGGTCCGTTCGAGCTCCGCCGGGTCGGACAGGTGCTCGTCCTCGTACGCGGTGAGCTCGCCGCCCGTGTAGCCGAAGCGGCGGCGCAGCCCGACGTCCTGGGGGTCCTTCTTCGACGCCTGGTAGTACGGCTGCGAGACCGGCGCGCGCCAGTCGATCACCATCGGGTCGCCCTGCGCGTCGTGGACGTGCCGGCGGCCGATGTAGAAGCGCTGGCCGTGCTGGGTGGGCGGCAGGTAGTCGAGCCGGCCGAAGAAGAGCGGCGTGTGGGCGAGGTCCGCGAGCGCCTTGATGCGGTCCTCGATCTGCCGTTCCAGGACGATCGAGTTGACCCAGTTCGCGGTGACGTCCTTGATGTCCAGCGCCTCCACCTCCTCGCGCATCGCGCGCAGGGCGGCGCGGGAGGCGGAGAGGTGGCTCCGCTCGCGTACGAGCGGGTCGTCGGTGGGCACAGCTGCGGACACGGTGAAGCCTCCGGTCGGACATACGGACACACGGACACGTCGATGTGGCCGCCGGTTTCCGACCGGACGGCAGCGCTCTCCGTACGCGGACGGGAGGCGGGGAAGCCGGTGATTCTAACTCCGGCTCGGGGGTCGGGGCGAATCCTTTTCCCGTAGGGGGAGGGGTCCGCCGTAAGGGGGACCCCGGTTCGCCCCCGATTCCGCCCACAGGGCGATGTGCGGGGAATGTCCGGATTCCATCATGGAGTCATGACCGCGACGACCTTCACCCTCGTGACCACCGTCCCCCGCCCGCGCCGTCTGGCGGCCACGGCCCTCCGCGCGGCCCGCGCCTTCGGCTCGGCCGCCGTCGGCGTCACCCTCCTCGGCGACCCGGGCCCGCCGGAGGCGGGGGTCCGGAACCCCCGCCCCACGCACGCGCGCGACCGGGACTGAGTACGTGCCCGGCCCCGGTTGAGTATCCGCGCGCCTGCCGGCGCCCGGAGCGCGGTGATGTGATCGGGACATGACGACGACGGACAAGCCCTCGCACGACACCATCCCCGGCACCGCCCTGAACTCCACGAACCTCCGCGTCCTCGCGGGCCTCGGTCTGCTGCTCGTCGCGGTCTGCACGGTGGCGACCATGATGGTCACCCTCGACGACGCGATCTCCGACGACGGCGTCGGCGGGGCCTTCATCACCGCCGGCTTCTGGTCCGTGGGCCTCGCGGCCCTGGCGGGCGTGGCCGCCCTCGCCGTGCCCCGCCGGACCCTCGTCGCCGCCCAGTACGCCCTGGCGGTCGCGGCCCCGCTGCTGGCCCTGATGGACTGAGCCCGGCCGGGCCTCCTACGGCGCCAGCAGCTCGTCCGCGTCGACGATCCGGTACGCGTACCCCTGCTCGGCCAGGAAGCGCTGCCGGTGCGCGGCGAAGTCCTGGTCGATGGTGTCGCGGGCGACGACCGAGTAGAAGTGCGCCTGGTGGCCGTCCGCCTTCGGGCGCAGCACCCGGCCGAGGCGCTGGGCCTCCTCCTGGCGGGAGCCGAAGGTGCCCGAGACCTGGATGGCGACGGTCGCCTCGGGCAGGTCGATGGAGAAGTTCGCGACCTTCGACACCACGAGCACGTTGATCTCGCCGTTGCGGAAGGCGTCGAAGAGCCGCTCCCGCTCCTTGTTGGACGTCTCGCCCTTGATGACCGGCGCGTCGAGGTGCGCGCCGAGTTCGTCGAGCTGGTCGATGTACTGGCCGATGACGAGGATCTGCTGCCCGGCGAACTTCTTCACCAGGGCTTCCGTCACCCGCCGCTTGGTCGCCGTCGTCGCGCAGAAGCGGTACTTCTCCTCCGCCTCGGCCGTCGCGTACGCGAGCCGCTCGGACTCGGTGAGGTTCACCCGCACCTCGACGCAGTCGGCGGGCGCGATGTACCCCTGCGCCTCGATCTCCTTCCACGGCGCGTCGAACCGCTTGGGCCCGATCAGCGAGAAGACGTCCGCCTCCTTGCCGTCCTCGCGGACGAGGGTCGCGGTCAGGCCGAGCCGGCGGCGGGCCTGGAGGTCGGCGGTGAACTTGAAGACCGGCGCGGGCAGCAGGTGCACCTCGTCGTAGACGATCAGGCCCCAGTCGCGGGAGTCGAAGAGCTCCAGGTGCGGGTAGACGCCCTTCCGCTTCGTCGTCAGCACCTGGTAGGTGGCGATGGTGACGGGCCGGATCTCCTTCTTCGTCCCGCTGTACTCGCCGATCTCGTCCTCGGTCAGCGAGGTCCGCCTGACCAGCTCGTTCTTCCACTGCCGGGCGGAGACGGTGTTGGTGACGAGGATCAGCGTGGTCGCCCGGGCCTTGGCCATCGCGCCCGCCCCGACGAGGGTCTTGCCGGCGCCGCAGGGCAGCACGACGACGCCGCTGCCGCCGTGCCAGAAGCCCTCGACGGCGTGCTGCTGGTACGGCCGCAGGCTCCAGCCGTCCTCGGCGAGGTCGATCGGGTGGGCCTCGCCGTCGACGTATCCGGCGAGGTCCTCGGCGGGCCAGCCGAGCTTCAGCAGGGTCTGCTTGATCTGGCCGCGCTCGGACGGGTGGACGACGACCGTGTCGGGGTCGATCCGCGCGCCGACGAGCGGCTGGACCCGCCTCGACCGGAGGATCTCCTCCAGGACGGGCCGGTCGGTGGTGGTGAGGACGAGCCCGTGGGCGGGGTGCTTGGAGAGGGTGAGCCGCCCGTACCGGTCCATGGTCTCGGCGATGTCGACGAGCAGCGCGTGCGGCACCGGGTAGCGGGAGTACTCCACGAGCGCGTCCACGACCTGCTCGGCGTCGTGCCCGGCGGCCCGCGCGTTCCACAGCCCGAGCGGGGTCACCCGGTACGTGTGGATGTGCTCGGGTGCCCGCTCCAGCTCGGCGAAGGGGGCGATGGCCCGCCGACAGGCTTCGGCGAGCTCGTGGTCGACCTCCAGGAGCAGCGTCTTGTCGCTCTGGACGATGAGTGGCCCGTTCACGCGCGATCAGGTCCTTCCGGCAGCGGGCCGTTCCCGTAACGGCCAATCCTCCAGTCTGCCCGATGCGGGGCCGTTGTCGGCGGGGGCTGCCACACTGGACGCGACGGACTGCCGAGAGGGAGGTGGCGAGCGATGAGCGTCGCGCATGATCCGCATTACGGGCCCTGGACGATAGAGGAGGTCCTGGCTCTGGGGGAGGACCGTGGTCAGCGTCGCGAATTGATGGGGGAAGCACTCTTGATGTCACCGGCTCCGGGTACGAAGCACCAGCGTGCGTCGTCGCGGCTGTGGGGTCTTCTGGACGCCGCCGTCCAGACGGCCGGGGTGGACGCCGAGGTCCTTGAGGCCGTCAACGTCATCCTGCCCGACGGCCTCTTCATCCCCGACATCGTCGTGGTCGAGGCGGCCGCCGCCGCCGAGAACCCGATCACGTACGACGCCGACGCCGTCCTCCTCGTCGTCGAGATCGTCTCGCCCTCCTCGTCGGGGCGCCGCACCGACCGGCTGCTCAAGCCGCCGTACTACGCGGAGGCCGGGATCGAGCACCTGTGGCGTCTTGAACTGGAGCCCGCGCCCGCGCTCGTCGTGTCCGAGCTGAGCGACGGGCGGTACGTGGAGCGGGTGGTGGCCGAGGCCGGCCGCGGGACGGTCGTCGAGAAGCCGTTCCCGGTCGAGATCGACCCGGGCCGGCTGGTGAGTCCGCGCCGCTGAGGCACCGCTCAGGCCGAGGGCTCCAGGAACTCCAGGCGGTTGCCGAGGTCGTCGGCGGTGTGGAAGCGGGTGTAGCCGGGGAAGGCGTCGTCCCAGGTGACGGTCGTGCCCCGGCTCTCCAGGCGGGCGGCGAGGGCGTGGATGCCGGTGACGAGGATGCCGGGGTGGGCCTTGCGGGCGGGGCGGAAGTCGTCCTCGACGCCGAGGTGCACCTCGATGCCGCCGCCGCGGAACCAGCAGCCGCCGCGGGCCGCGAGGACCGGCGGCTTCTCGATCTCGGTCAGCCCGAGCGCCTCGCCCCAGAAGGCCCGGCAGGCGTCCTCGCCGCCCGGCGGGATGGAGAGCTGGACGTGGTGCAGGCCGGCCAGGGCGTAGGCGGAAGGTTCCGTCGACACGATGAGTCCCCCTTGATGTCGAGAATCTTGACATCAAGATAGGTCGCGCGCGGGGGCGCCCGCAAGAGGCGAGCTGAGTACCGGGGCGCGCGGGGATGAGTAGGCGTGCGCTGGGCGCGGTCGGGCGGGGGCGGTGGGATGGACGCATGAACCAGCGCACCGCCCCCGCCGCCCCGTCCACCGTCTCCGCCGGGGACGCCGCCGACCCCCGCTGGTGGGGGCCGACGCTGGCGGGGACGCTGCTCGCGCCCGTGCTGTCGTGCGGGGCGGCGGTCGCGGGGGACCTGTTCACGGCCCTGCCCGTCGTCCTGGCCGCCGGCTTCGTCCTGCCCCTCGCGGTCGTCGCGCCGGGCTGGTTCCTCGCCCGGACCGTGCGGCGGCGCCGGACGCGCGTCCGGCTCGCCGTCACGGGGTGCGCCCTGGCGGCGGCCTACCCCCTGCTGCTGACCCAGCTCGGCTGGACGTACTTCTTCGTCATGCTGCTCACCGGCAACGTCCGCGCCTGACCGGCCCCGCCCACGGCCGCCCCCTCGCCCCTCAGACCTCCTCGTCCGCGAGTTCCGCCACGCCCGTGATGCGGTGCAGGGGGTACGTGCGGACCTCGTCGGCCGTGTGGTCGTAGCCGGTCACGAAGCCGCCTTCCACCCGGACCGGCGCGATGACCCGCTGGCTGGCGGCGCCCTCGGCGTTGACGTAGCCGATCCACACCGCCGAGCCCGTCAGCGCCGCCGCCTGCACCGTCGCCAGCGTCTCGGCGGCCGAGGTGCGGGGCAGGCCGCCCGCCGTGACCGGGACCGCGGGCTCCTTGCGTACCGCCGTGGCGGCGTGGTCGCCGGCCCGGATCGCGCGGACCGCCGCCGCGAGCAGCGTGGCGTCGGGGGCCGGCGGGCCGTCCGGGACCGGGGCCGGGGCGGTGCGGGGCGGGGTCCGGTAGGCGTCGGCGCGGGTGATCAGGACGTCGCCCTCCGCCGACTCGGCGGCCGGCGCGTATCCCATCGACCGCAGCCCGTCGAGGAGCGACGCCGGGTCCGTCTGCGCGGCCAGCACCGTCGGCGCGAGGCGGCGCAGCCGCAGCGGGGCGGAGCGGCGGTCGGCCAGGATCTCGCCGAGCAGCGCGTCGTCGTCGCAGCGGACGTACGCGGACGCCGCCCCGATCCGCAGGTGCCCGTGCTTCCTCGCCACGTCGTCGACGAGGTACGCGAGCGGCTGCGGCACCGGCGTCCGCGAGTGCGCGGCGAGGAAGGCATGCAGGTCGGAGGCGGTGCGGCCGGTGTCGAGGGCCCGCCGCACCGAACCGGGCGTGAACCGGTAGACCGTGGCGCCACCCTTCGATTCCACGTCCGCCAGGACCGCGAGCGCGTCGGCCAGCGGGCGGAGCAGCGGGCCGGGGGCGACGGCGGTCAGGTCGGCCTGGAGCAGGACGTGGTCGACGGCCTGCGGGAGCAGCGGCTCCAGGAGCTCCGCCGCGCGCTCCACGGCGACCTCCGGCTCCACCCCGCCGCCCTCGGCGGCCGGTGCGGCGGCTTCGGCGAGCGGCAGGTTGAGCAGGGCGCGGGCGGCCGTGGACAGCGCGCCGCGGCCGGTGATCCCCAGGAGTTCGGCATCGTCGAGCACCCAGCGGGCCAGGCGTTCCCGCAGGTCGGCGGGGGGACGTACGGCCGCGGACGGCGCGGGCGCGGCGGCGGTGGCGGTGCGGACCTCCGAGGCCCACGGCCCGGCCGCGCCGGGCTCGGCGGCGGCACCCGCCGCGGGGGCCGGCGCCCCGCCCGGACGGCCGGCGGTCCCGCCGGCGCCGGAGGACCGCGACGGCCGCGCCCAGCGCAGCCGGGCCAGCAGGGACTCCGGGTCGGCCGCCGCGCCCGGCGGCAGCGTCGCCAGCAGGCCGAGGACCCGGTGGCGCACCTCGGGCGCCGCCGCCCGGTCCAGGTCGGGGCCGAGCGCGGACAGCGTCCGGCCCTTCGCGTCCTGCCCGCCGGCGAGCCCCGGGGTGCGGGTGGCCGTCAGCCAGGCGGTGACGAGGCGGGCCCAGCGTTCGGCCGGCGGCTGGTCGAGCCAGTCGTCGTACGCGGGCGTCGGCGCGTACCGCTCGTCCGCCTCGCCGTCCGAGGCCAGCAGCCCCGCCCCGTACGCCAGCTCCAGCCAGAACGCGGCCACCGGCTCGGACACGTCCAGCGCCGTCGCCGTGCGCTTCAGGTCCCGCACCGACAGGCCGCCGGCCCGGAGCACCGGCGGGCCGCCGTGGTCCCAGGACTTCAGCAGCTCCTCGACGGTCGCGAGCGCCGCGTACGCCTGTCCGGCGGCGGCGCTGTCCACAACCTGGGGACGGTACTCGCGCGCCACCCGCAGCTCCGGCGCGCGCGGCTCCGGCGCCCGGTGCGCCCGCCCGCCCCGCAGGTGCAGCGCCACCTCGCGCGGCAGCACCACCGTGCGCGGCGACACCGGGAGCAGCAGCCCCCGGTCCCGCAGCCAGCCCACCGGCGGCGTGGGCTTCGCCGTCACCTCGCCGTACGGCGGGCCCCACACCAGCCGGTCGAGCACCGCGAGGGCCTCCGGCGGCGCGGTGTCGAGGAGCGCCGCCATCCGCTCCCGGTCGGTGAAGAGCGCGGTGAGGGAGGCGACCGCGGACACCGGGTCGTGGGTGGACGGCAGCCCGGCCGCCGCCACGATCTCCTGGAGCCGGCCCGGCGACATCCCCGCCGTCGCCTCGGCGACGGTCGGCCCGAGCCCGGTGGGGGAGGGGTGCTGCGGCGACGGCGACAGCAGCTCGCGCGCGGTCCGGACGAGCCGCAGCCGGTCGTCGTCGCCCCACACCAGCGCCTGCTCGCGCAGCAGCGCCACCGCGCGGGGCAGCGCCGCCTCGATGTCCGGCTCGTCCCGGCCGCCGAACAGGTCGAGCAGGACCGGGTACGGCGCCGGGTCGGGGGCCACCGCCAGCGTCTCCGCCACCTGGAGCGAGAACCGGTCGAGCCGGTCGAGGGCCCGCACCACCGAGGCCCGCGTCCCGGCCCGGGTGGCCAGCTGCGTCAGATCGTTCGGCACCGGGCCCAGCAGGTCGGGTCGGGCCCGCAGCAGCGCCGCGAGACCGTCGTCGCCGCGCGCCCGCAGCGCCTCGGCCAGCGTGCGCGGGCCACCCGCGGTCCCACTCGGACGTCCCTCGGGCACGTGCGCCTCCCGGTCCAGCTCGCCGATCCCCATCCGCCCCACGTTATCCGCTGCGCAGGCGCTACCGTCAGGACCGGGACGGCGTTCGGCCGGACGGTGGAGGGGCGGCGTGGGCATCGAGAGCGACCGGATGGTCTTCGACTACCTGAGCGAGGTCGGCGACCTGGCCCAGCAGCGGCAGCTCCCGCCGGGCGACCGCAGCGCCCCGCGCGGCGGGCGCCCCCCCCCGGACAGCCCCCCCCCCCCCCCCCCACCCCGCCTCGCCCCCCCCCGCCCACCGGGGCCCCCC
>NZ_JBHYKM010000002.1:121317-134271 GCF_042741435.1 Streptomyces sp. NPDC058955
TCCACTCCCTGCGCGTGGTCGGCGACCTGCCCCACCCGCGGCAGCACCCGCCGGGCGACCGCAGCGCCCTCCCCGCGGGCCTCCGCGACGAGCTCGACCGCCGCCGCGCCACGTACGGCGAGGAGTCCCCGTCCGCCGTCCGGGGCATCCTCGGCGACCTGGGCACGCCGGACGAGGTCGTGACGCGGGCGAAGGACGGCGACGGCGGGAGCGGGAGGAGTACGCCCCCGGCCCCGGCCGGCCGCCCGACCCCGACCCCGAACAACCCCCCGGCCCCGGCCCCGACGCGGCCCGCCGCCCGCACCCGGCCCCCGGCTCAGATCCCCGCCCCGAAGCGCGGCGCCTGGTGGTCCGGCACCGGCACCCCGCCCCCACCGGACGGGAAGCCCGCGCCCGCCCCGGCCTCGGCCCCCGCCCCCGTCCCCCACCCCCGCGGCTGGTGGCACGGCGAGTCGGCCGAGCCCGGCGGCGACCTGGACCCGATGGTGCCGGGCTTCGTCGGCGGCGTGGAGGCGCCGGAGCTCTTCCGCCCGCCGGAGCCCGAGGCGCCGGAGGAGGACGAGCCAGAGGAGGCGCCGGCCCCGGCGGGCCGCGCCCGCCGCCTGGCGCGTCTGCTGCGCCGGCGCCGCCCCGGGCCGGAGGCGGCGGAGGAGGAGCCGGAGGAGGAGGCCGAGGCCCCGGCCCGCCGGGGTGTCGCCCACCCCTTCCTGCTGCTCGCCGCGCTGCTGCTGATCGCGGGCGCGGCGTTCGGCTGGCTGCTCGCCCTCGCCGGCGGCTGGCTCATCGCGTACGGCTCCCGGCGGCTGACCCCGGCCCAGGTCAAGACGGCCGTCCTGGTCCTTCCGGGCCTCGCCGCGGCGGGCTCCGCCGCCTGGCTGTGGGGCCGGCGGACCGGCCGCTGGGGCGACCCGCTCCCGCCGGAGGCCCTGGGCGCGGCCCTCGCCGACACCTGGCCCTGGACCCTGCGGGCGGCCGCCGTCCTGTCAGCCCTCTACCTGCTCCGCCGCGCCCGCCGCGGCTGAGTCCCGGTCCTCCCAGGGCGCGCCCGGGACGACGAGCGGGGAGCCGGTCACCGGGTCGGGGACGACGACCGCCGGGAGGCCGAAGACGTCCCGGACCATGGCGTCGGTGACGACCTCGGCCGGCGGGCCCTGGGCGACGACCCGCCCGGCCTTCATCGCGATGAGGTGGTCCGCGTATCGCGCGGCCTGGTTGAGGTCGTGGAGGACGAGGACCACCGTCCGCCCGCGCGAGCGGTTGAGGCGGCGCACCAGGTCGAGGACCTCGACCTGGTGCGCGATGTCGAGGTAGGTCGTGGGCTCGTCGAGGAGGAGCAGGTCGGTCTCCTGGGCGAGGGCCATGGCGATCCAGACGCGCTGCCGCTGCCCGCCGGAGAGTTCGTCGACGGACCGGTCGGCGAGGGCGGTCACGTCGGTGCGGGCCATGGCCTCCGTGACGGCCCGCTCGTCCTCCTCGGACCACTGCTTCCACCACGCCTGGTGCGGCTGCCGGCCGCGCGCGACGAGGTCCGCGACGGTGATGGCCTCGGGCGCGACGGGCGTCTGCGGCAGCAGGCCGATGGAGCGGGCGATCGCCTTGGTGGGGAGCTTCGCCAGCTCCTCCCCGTCGAGCAGCACCGCGCCGCGCACCGGCTTGAGGAGCCGGCCGAGCGCCCGCAGGGTGGTCGACTTGCCGCAGGCGTTGGGGCCGACGATGACGGTCACCTTGCCGTCGGGGACCGCGAGGTCGAGGTCCTCGACGACGACCCGGTTCTCGTAGGCGAGGGTCAGCCCGCGGGCCGTCAGTCTGCTCATGCCTTCTCTCCCGTGCGGCTCCGGACGATGAGCCAGATCAGATACGGGGCGCCGACCGCCGCCGTGAGGACACCCACCGGCAGTTCCACCGGGGAGAACAGCCGCCGCCCGACGAGGTCGGCGGCGGTGACGATCAGCGCGCCGGTCAGCGCCGAGCAGAACAGCGGGATCTGCGCGGTGCGCGTCACCCGGCGGGCGATCTGCGGGGCGAGCAGCGCGACGAAGTCGACGGGCCCGGCGACCCCGGTCGCGACGGAGGCGAGGACGACGCCGACCGCGACGAGCCCCAGCCGGACCCGCCCGAGGCGGACGCCGAGCGCGGTCGCGGTGGCGTCGTCGAGGGAGACGGTCCGCTGCGCGCGGGCGGCCCACAGCACGGCAGGCAGCATGATCAGCAGCGTCCAGCGGACGGGTGCGGACTCCTCCCAGCCGCGCCCGTTGAGCGAGCCGGTCATCCAGATCTGCGCCTGCTGGGCGACCAGGAAGTCGCCCTTGGTCATGAAGAGGGTGATGAGGGACCGGAGCGCGATGGCGAAGCCGATGCCGATGAGGACGAAGCGGGTGGCGTGCAGTCCGCCGCGCCAGGCGAAGACGTAGACGAGCGCGGCGGCGAGGACGCCGCCGGCGATCGACAGGTACGGCAGCACCGCGTACGAGGCCAGGCCGAAGGTCATCGCGCCGACGGTGAGCGCGCCGGCGCCCTGGCTGATGCCGATGATGTCGGGCGAGGCGAGCGGGTTGCGGGCGACGGTCTGGATGAGCGCGCCGGCGATGCCGAAGGCGGCGCCGACGGCGAGCGCGGTGACGAGCCGCGGCACGCGCAGCTCCTCGACGACGAACGCGGCGGGGGAGTCGCCGCCGGTGAGGACGGTCAGGACCTCGCCGGGCGGGACGGTCTTCTCGCCGGCGCAGAGGTACGCGACGGAGACCGCGGCGAGCAGCAGGACCAGCACCGTGGCGGCGAGCACCGACCGCCGGTGGACCAGGAAGGAGGCGGGTCCGGTGCGGACGAGCCCGTATCCGGCGGGCCGGGTCCCGGGGGCTTTCACGAGGCGCACGGGGGTTTTCGCGAGGCTCACGCGGGCACCGCCTTCCGCCGGACCAGGGTCACCAGGAACGGCACGCCGATCAGGGCGGTCATGACGCCGGCGGGGACCTCGCCGGGCGGGAGGACGATCCGGCCGACGACATCGGCGACCAGCACCATCACGGGTCCGATCAGCGCGGCCATCGGCAGCACCCACCGGTGGTCGGAGCCGACGACGGCCCGGGCGATGTGGGGGACGGCGAGGCCGACGAAGGCGATGGGCCCGGCGGCGGCGACGGCCGCGCCGGTGAGGACGGTCGCGCCGAGGCCGCCGACGATCCGGACGGTGGCGACCTTCTGCCCGAGCCCCTTGGCGACGTCCTCGCCGAGGGCGAGCGCGTCGAGGCCGCGGGCGACGGACAGCACGAGGACGGCGCCGAGCAGCAGGAACGGCCAGATCTGCCCGATGGTGGCGGCGTCCCGTCCGTCCAGGGAGCCGGTCTGCCAGAACCGGAACTCGTCGAGCGCGGCGGCCTTCGTGGTGAGGACGCCGGTCGTCACGGACAGCAGCAGCGCGTTGATCGCCGCGCCGCCGAGGGCCAGCTTCACGGGGGTGGCGCCGCCGCGGCCGCTGGAGGCGATCGCGTAGACGGCGACCGAGGCGAGCGCGGCGCCGGCGAAGGCGAACCACACGTACCCGGAGAGGCTGTGCACGCCGAGGAAGGCGATGGCGAGGACGACGGCGACCGCGGAGCCCTGGCTGATGCCGAGGATGCCGGGGTCGGCGATGGGGTTGCGGGTGATGCCCTGGAGGGCGGTGCCGGCGAGCGCGAGGGCGGCGCCGACCATCAGCCCGATGACGGTGCGGGGGACCCGGAGCTCCCGCACGACCTCGGCGTCGTCGCCGCCGGCCCCGTGCAGGAGCGCGTCGAGGACGGTGCCGGGGGCGATCGGCCGGGCGCCGACGGCGAGGCTGAGGAGGACGGCGAGGAGCAGGGCGACGACGGCCGCCGAGGTCGCGAGGACCCGTCTGGAACGGAAAGCGGCTGTCATGTGCACCCATCGGGCGAGAAGGCGGTTCGGTAAGGCTTGGCTCAGTCTAAGCAGCCGCCGAATTCGAACACCCGGGCACAATGTCACCCATGACGACGAACGCTCCCGCAGGCCCGCTCACGGTCGGATTCGACCTCGACCTGACCCTCCTCGACACCCGCCCCGGCATCCGGCTGACCTGGGAGACCTTCGGCGCGCAGTACGGCCTCGACGTCGACGCCGACCTCGTCGTCAGCCGGCTCGGCCCGCCGCTGGAGCAGGAGATGGCCCACTGGGTGCCCGCCGACCAGGTCACCGAGATGGTCGCCCGCTACCGCGTCCTCTACGGCATCCACGCCTTCGGGCCGACCGTCCCCATGCCGGGCGCCCGCGACGCCCTCGACGCCGTACGGGAGGCCGGCGGCCGGACCGTCGTCGTCACCGCCAAGAACGGGCCGCACGCCGAGCAGCACTTCGCCCACCTCGGCATCGAGCCGGACGCGATCGTCGGCGGCCTGTTCGCCGAGGGCAAGGCGGAGGCGCTGCGCGCCCACGGCGCCTCGGTGTACGTCGGCGACCACACCGGCGACGTGCGCGGCGCGAAGGCCGCCGGCGCCCTGTCGGTGGCCGTGGCGACCGGCCCGTGCAGCCCCGAGGAGCTCCGCGAGGCGGGCGCCGACGTGGTCCTGAAGGACCTGACGGACTTCCGCGCCTGGTGGAAGACGTACCGCGGCTAAGCGGCCCGCCGCCCCTGCCGCGCCTGCCGCCGCTGCGCCGCGACCGAGCGGAGCACCCCGGCGGCGGCGAGCGCGAAACCGACGCCCATCAGCATCGACACCAGGTAGGCGACGGTCGGGAAGGGAGAGGTCCCGAGGAAGAGCGGGGCCACGGTGACCAGCGTCGCGACCGCGCCGACCGCGAAGACGACGACCCCCGCCTTGACGAGTCCGTCGCCCGGCGCGGAATCGTCCACCGGTCCTGTAGGGGTTTCACTGCTCATCCGGCCAGGGTAGTTCCCTGGGCGGAGCAACACTTCGGCGGCGTCTTGTCACGGGCCCCCGGAGCATTAGCCTTGGTGCCGGCGGGCCTGTCGACCCGCTGTTTCTTTTACCCCGACGAGTCAACGAGGACGAGGGACAGACGTGCCTACCGGCAAGGTCAAATGGTTCAACAGCGAGAAGGGCTTCGGCTTCCTCTCCCGCGACGACGGCGGTGACGTCTTCGTGCACTCGTCGGTGCTCCCTGCCGGGGTCGACGCACTGAAGCCGGGCCAGCGGGTGGAGTTCGGGGTCGTCGCCGGTCAGCGGGGTGACCAGGCGCTCTCGGTGACGGTTCTCGACCCGACCCCGTCGGTGGCGGCGGCGCAGCGCCGCAAGCCCGACGAACTGGCGTCGATCGTGCAGGACCTGACGACCGTCCTGGAGAACATCACGCCGATGCTGGAGCGCGGCCGGTACCCCGACAAGGCGGCCGGCAAGAAGATCGCGGGCCTGCTGCGGGCGGTCGCCGACCAGCTCGACGTCTGAGGGCGCCCGTCACGGGAAGGACAGCGCGTCCGGGCCGAGGGGCGGCACCAGTCCCTCGGCCGCGGCCCGGGTGAGCAGCCCCCGGACCGCCGCGTAACCGGCCTCGCCGAGGTCGGCGGTGAACTCGTTCACGTACAGCCCGATGTGCTGGTCGGCGACCTTCGGGTCCATCTCCTGCGCGTGCTCCATGACGTACGGCCGCGAGACGGCCGGATCGTCCCACGCCATCCGCACCGAGCTCCGGGCGGAGTCGGCGAGCAGCCGCAGCGTCTCCGCGCCGAGCGAGCGGCGGGCGACGATCGCGCCGAGCGGGATCGGCAGACCGGTGGTGGACTCCCAGTGCTCGCCCATGTCGGCCAGGCGGTGCAGCCCGTACGACGTGTAGGTGAAGCGGGCCTCGTGGATGACGAGCCCCGCGTCGACCTTGCCGTCCCGGACGGCCGGCATGATCTCGTGGAACGGCATCACGACGACCTCGCCGACCCCTCCGGGCACGGTCTCGGCCGCCCACAGCCGGAAGAGCAGATAGGCGGTCGAGCGCTCGCTCGGCACCGCGACCGTCTTCCCGGCGAGGTCCGCGCCGGTCCCGGCGTCCCTGGTCAGCACGAGCGGCCCGCAGCCCCGGCCGAGGGCGCCGCCGCAGGGCAGCAGCGCGTACTCGTCGAGGATCCACGGCAGGACCGCGTACGAGACCTTCAGGACGTCGTGGGAGTCGGTGCCGCTCTCCGCCCAGCCGTTGGTGACGTCGATGTCGGCGAAGGTGACGTCCAGGTGCGGGGCGCCGGGGACGCGGCCGTGGGCCCAGGCGTCGAAGACGAAGGTGTCGTTCGGGCAGGGCGAGTAGGCGATCTTCAGCTGCACGGCCGGGCCTCCGACAGGGTCGATTCGAGTGCGGTCACGGCGTGCCGCAGGGCGTCCAGGGCGTCGCCGATCCGCCAGGCGGCCCGGTCGCGGGGCCCGACGGCGTTCGACACGGCCCGCAGCTCCAGGACGGCGGTGCCGTGCGCGGCGGCGGCCTCGGCGACCCCGAAGCCCTCCATCGCCTCGGCGGCGGCCCCCGGGTGGCGGGCGGCGAGCTCGGCGGCGCGGGCGGCGCTGCCGGTGACGGTGGAGACCGTCAGGACGGCACCGGTGGTGTGCGGGAGCCCGGCGGCCGCGAGCGCGGCGGCGACGGGCCCGGTGAGCCCGGCGGGCACGGGATGGACGGAGCGGCCGAAGCCCAGGTCCTCGACGGGCACGAACCCGTCGGCGGTGTCGGCGCCCAGGTCGGCGGCGACGATCGCGTCGGAGACGACGAGCGAGCCGAGCGGCGCGCGGCCCGGGAGACCGCCGGCGATCCCGGCGGAGACGACGAGCCCGTACGGCTCGCCGGCGAGCGCGGCGCGGGTCAGCGCGGCCCCCGTCGCGGCGGCGACGGCGGCGGGCCCCACCCCGCCCACGAGGACGTCCACGGCCGGCGGGCCGTCCGCGTCCGCGTACCGGCGCAGCACGAGACCCCCCGGCACGGGAAGGTCCCCGCCCGGGTGGGCGGGCGTCGTGAGACCGCCGGCGACGGAGTCCGCCTCCGCCGCCACGGCCGTCACGATCAGGATCCGGCGGTGCACCGGAGGATCAGGATTCCTTCTTCAGCTTGAAGTGCCAGATGCCGGTGAGCGTCTTGCCAGTGTTCTCGACGATCGTCACCTGCGTCTCGTCAGGCGTCTCGCCGGTCTGCTGGGCGGAGAAGAACGCGCTGGCCGGGATGGTCCGGTACGTCTTCTTGTACGGCTCCGGCTCGGCCTGCTGGCCGCCCAGGAAGATGGTCCAGCCGTTGTCGGCGATCTCCGGGTCCACACCGAAGCGGATCTTGTCGTCCATGGCGACGGTGATCGACTTCTCGGCCTTCTTGTTGAGGCACTTCTGGACGTCGGACTCCTTGATGGGGTCGCCGTCGTTGTAGCAGGCGGCCTCGGAGTTGATCGATTCGGTCCCGACCGTGACGGTCGCGATCGGAGTCGGCTTATCGCAGGCGGTGAGGACGAGGAGCCCGGCGGAGACGGCCCCGAGGGCGACGGCGGCCCGGCGGCGCGAGCCGGAGAAGAACGCAACGGTCATGAGCCGAAGGCTATCGGGCCGCCGCGCCACTGCCACGCGGGGGTACGGCGTGCCGCGCACGGGCCGCCCGCAGGAGCCGGACCGGGGGCCCGTACGGGCCGGGTCAGGCCACCTTCGCCCGCTGCGGGCGGTCGGAGGTGCCCGGGCCGCGCGACGACAGCAGGCCCCGGACGGCGAGCAGCGCGCCGATCGCCAGGAAACCGGCCGCCGCCGCCATCCCCACCGTCCCGTTCAGCGGCATCGCGATGCCCAGCGCGCCGCCCGCCACCCACGCCATCTGGAGCGCCGTCTCGGACCGGGCGAACGCCGAGGTCCGCACCACCTCCGGCACGTCCCGCTGGATCAGCGCGTCCAGCGACAGCTTCGACAGGGCCTGCGTCAGCCCGGCGACCGCACCCAGCACCGCGACCATCACCCCGCCGAAGAAGACCGCCGCGCACACCGCCGCCGCCAGCACCGTCGTGATCATCGTGGCGATGATCACCTCCGGCCGGTGCCCCCGGCCCCGCAGCAGCGACCCCGCCGCCGTCCCGCACGCGTTCCCCACCCCCGCCGCCACGCCGACGATCCCCAGCGACACCGCCGCCGACTGCCCCGACAGCGGATGCTCGCGCAGCAGGAACGCCAGGAAGAAGATCAGGAACCCGGAGAGCATCCGCTGCGCCGCGTTCGCCTGCAGCCCGTGCAGCACCGCGGGACCCACCGTCCGCAGACTCGGCTTCTTCTCGCCGTGCGTCAGCAGGTGCGCCCGCCGCTCACCCTTCGCCGAGTCCACCTTGTGCGGCATCCGCACCGCCCAGTACGCGCCCAGCAGGAACAGCGCGCACGCCCCGTACAGCGGGCACCGCGGCCCGAGCAGCTGGAGCCCCGCCCCGACCGGCGCGGCGATGCCGGTCGCGAGCAGCCCGGCGAGCGTCACCCGCGAGTTCGCCTTCACCAGCGAGAAGCCCGGTGGCAGCAGCCGGGGCACCACGGCGCTCCGCACCACCCCGTACGCCTTCGACGCCACCAGCACCCCGAGCGCCGCCGGGTACAGCGCGAGCCCGCCCGTCACCACCAGCCCCGACATCACCACCGCGAGCACCGCCCGGGCGCCCATCGCCGCCGCCATCGCCGCCCGCCGCCCGTGCGGCAGCCGGTCGAGGAGCGGCCCGATGACCGGCGCGAGGAGGGTGAACGGGGCCATCGTGATGGCGAGGTAGAGCGCGACCCGGCCGCGGGCCTCGTCGGTCGGCACGGAGAAGAACACCGTCGACGCCAGCGCCACCGTGATCATCATGTCCCCGGCGCCGTTCACCGCGTGCAGCTCGATCAGCTTCCCGAGCCCGGACTCGCCGGCCCCGTGCGCGTGCGTCGCCCGCCGGATCCCCCTCGCCGTCCCCGTGAACGGCAGGTGCAGCGCACGTCCCACCGCCCGGCCCGCTCGGCGGAGCGGCCCGGGACGATCCTGGGCTCGACCGGAGGACCGTGCGGCTGCCACCACCTCATAGTGCCCCACCCGCGGCCCGCCCGAACCGAGCCCGCCGACCCACGGGGTGTCGGCCCCGTCCCCCGCCCGGGGGACACGCCGGGACGGGGGCGGATCGGCGTGCGCTCCCGGGCCCGATCCGGGTCACTTGGGGCGCGCAGGTGGGCCCAGGCCCGCGAACGGGGTAGCGTGCGTAGCGCGCCACCGGCGGTTCCTCTCGGCCGCGCGCCCCTTCGGCATCCCGCAGAATGGATGACGATAGGTGTGCCCGAGACGTGTGAGACCGGTCGGGTGCGGACGTCGATGCGGCCCTCAGGTCCGCTCCGCCCGCCCCGCTCCCGGAGCCTCGCTCCCGGACCTCGGCCGGCGCACCCGTGAGACGGCGTAGGAGAGAAGCGATACCAGTGAGTGCTGCGACGACGCGAGACCGTACCCCGCGTACCCCGCGAGCCAGCCGTACCCCGGCCCCGGACCGCCTCTGCGCCGAGGCCGTGGACCTCGCCCGGGAGGCGGCCGAGGAGGCCGCCGCCCCCGGCGTCGTCGGCGAGCACTCCGGCGTCGTCGCGGAGGGCGACCGGGTCGTCACGCACTTCTTCGAGTGCAAGGAGCCCGGCTACCGCGGCTGGCGCTGGGCCGTCACCGTCACCCGTGCCTCCCGCGCCAAGAACGTCACGCTTGACGAAACCGTCCTGCTGCCCGGCTCCGACGCCCTCCTCGCGCCCGAGTGGGTGCCGTGGAGCGAGCGGCTGCGCCCCGGCGACCTCGGCCCCGGCGACCTCCTCCCCACCGAGCAGGACGACCCGCGCCTGGAGCCCGGCTACACCGGCGAGGACGCCCCGCCGCCGAACTCCGCCGTCTCCTCCGACCTCGCGGACCACCTTGACGCGGAGGACGCGGAGGTCACCGACCGGACGCCGACGCGCGGCGCGATCGCCGCGGTCGCCGACGAGCTCGGCATGGGCCGGGCCCGCGTCCTGTCCCGGTACGGCCTCCGGATCGCCGCCGACCGCTGGGACGAGTCCTTCGGCCCCCGCACGCCGATGGCCCAGGCGGCGCCCGCCACCTGTCAGACCTGCG
The DNA here is from genome assembly GCF_042741435.1 of Streptomyces sp. NPDC058955. NCBI lineage: Bacteria > Bacillati > Actinomycetota > Actinomycetes > Kitasatosporales > Streptomycetaceae > Streptomyces > Streptomyces sp. NPDC058955. Next base: position 131,356 of record NZ_JBHYKM010000002.1, read on the forward strand.
CCTTCCTCATCCCGCTGGCCGGCTCGCTGCGGCAGTCCTTCGGCCTGTGCGCCAACGAGCTGTCCCCGGCGGACGGGCGGGTCGTCTCCCTCGCGTACGGCTGCGGCGGGCACTCGGAGGCGGCGGTCATGCCGACGCCGCCGCGGCCCGCGGAGCCGGTCCTCGACTCGACGGCGGTCGACGCCTTCCCGCTCCACCCGCCGGCCGACTCCGGCTCGGTGACCCCCCCGGACCCCACCTCCGAGGACCTGGGCCACTCCTGACCCCCGTCGCGGGGCGCGCCGCCCACACGGTCCCTCCGGGCATCGGCGCGCCCCGCACCGAGGGGAGGCGGACCGGCGCGGTAACTTCGCCGCACCGAAGGACCCGCACTGCAGAGTGGAGTGAGACGTGAGCGTCACCGTCCGGACGACGACCGACGGAAGCGACCCCTTCGGCACCGCCCGACTCCGCAGAGGCGTCCTGGACGCCTGGGCCGCGTCCCCCGCCCGCTTCCGCGAGGACGCGAACGCCGAGGAGGACCTCGCCCTCGGCGGCTACCGCGACCGCCTCGTCGTCGAACTCGCCCAGAACGCCGCCGACGCCGCCGCCCGCGCCCGCACCACCGGCCGGCTGCGCCTCACCCTGCACCCGGCCGACGCGGACAGCCCCGCCGTGCTGGCCGCCGCCAACACCGGCGCCCCGCTGGACGCGGCCGGCGTCGAGTCGCTGTCGACGCTCCGCGCCTCCGCCAAGCGCACCGAGACCGACACGGCGACGGCCGTCGGCCGCTTCGGCGTCGGCTTCGCCGCCGTCCTCGCCGTCTCCGACGAGCCGGCCGTCCTGGGCCGGCACGGCGGCGTCCGCTGGTCCCTCGCGGAGGCCCGCGAACTCGCCGCGGACGTCGCCCGCCACAGCCCGGGCCTCGGCGACGAACTGCGCCGCAGGGACGGCCACGTACCCCTCCTGCGGCTGCCGCTGCCCGCCGAGGGCACCGCGCCCGACGGATACGACACCGTCGTCGTCCTCCCGCTCCGCGACGCCGCCGCGCACGGCCTCGCCGAACGGCTCCTCGCCACCGTCGACGACGCGCTGCTGCTCACTCTTCCGGGTCTCGCCGAGATCGTCGTGGAGACCCCGGACGGGGTACGCACCCTGACCCGCTCCGACGCCGACGGCTACGTCCGCATCGAGGACTCGGCCGCCGACGCCCCGCACCGCTGGCGGACCGTCACCCACACGGGTCCCCTCGACGCCGAACTCCTCAAGGACCGCCCGGTCGAGGAGCGGCTGCGCCCGCACTGGTCGGCGACCTGGGCCGTGCCGGTGGACGAGAACGGCGCCCCGCGCTACCCGCGCACCGCGCCCGTCGTGCACGCGCCGACGCCCACCGACGAACCGCTCGGCATCCCCGCCCTGTTGATCGCCTCCCTGCCGCTCGACCCCACCCGCCGGCACCCGGCGCCGGGGCCGCTGACGGACTTCCTGGTGCAGCGGGCCGCCGACGCGTACGCCGAACTCCTCGCCGACTGGCGGCCGGTGACAAGTGGAGCGCTCGACCTCGTGCCCGGCCCGCTCGGCAAGGGCCCCCTCGACGGGGCGCTGCGCGAGGCGATCCTGGACCGGCTGCCGCGCGTCGCGTTCCTCGCCCCGGCCGTCGCCTCCGAGGACGTGCCGGCGCTCCGCCCGATCGAGGCGGAGGTCGTCGAGGGCGCGGGCGCGGAGACGGTGGCGGTCCTCGCCGAGGTGTTCCCGGGGCTGCTCCCGGCGGGCCTGGAGCGCCGCCCCGAGCTGCGGACGCTCGGCGTGGGCCGGGTGCCGCTGACCGAGGCGATCGACCGGCTCGCGGGCGCGGAGCGGGCGCCGGGCTGGTGGTGGCGGCTCTACGACTCCCTCGCCGGCGTGGACCCGGACCGGCTCACCGGCCTGCCGGTGCCGCTGGACTCGGGCCGGACGGCGATCGGCCCCCGGCAGGTCCTGCTGCCGCAGGAGGGCACCCCGGCGGAGCTGACCCGCCTCGGCCTGAAGGTGGCCCACCCGGAGGCCGTGCACCCGCTCCTGGAGAAGCTGGGCGCCTTCCCGGCCACTCCCCGTGCCGTCCTGACGACCCCTCATGTCCGGGGCGCGGTCGCGGCCTCCGTCGAGGCGGACGAGTTCTGGAACCTGGACGATCCGGCGCTGGACCCGGACGAGCTGGTCGAGACCGTCCTCGGGCTCGTGCGGGACGCGGACCTGGAGCCCGGCGACGAACCGTGGCTGGCCGCGCTCGCCCTCCCCGACGAGGACGGCGAACTCACCCCCGCGGGTGAACTCGTGCTGCCGGGGTCGGCGTTCGACGCCGTCATGCGCGAGGGCGAACTCGCCCACGTCGACGCGGAACTGGCCGCCCGCTGGGGCGAGGGCCCGCTCGCCGCCTGCGGCGTCCTCGCGAACTTCGCGCTCGTCCGCGCCGCCGACCTCGTCCTCGACCCGGACGATCTGGAGCCCCGCGAGGGCGACTTCCCGGAGCCGGACGACGCGGGCCTCCTGGACGCGGTCGACGTCTGGTGCGAGGACGTCCTCGACCGGCTGCCGGAGGCCGTGGTGCCGCCGGTGGCGACGGAGATCGTGGCGGTGCGGGACCTGGACCTCGTCGACGACGACGCCTGGCCGCGGGCGCTGGCCCTGCTCGCGCAGCCGCCGCTGCGGGACGCCCTGATCCAGCCCGTCCGGGTCCTCCTCCCGGACGGCACGACCGAGACGGTCCGCCCGTACACGGCCTGGTGGCTGCGCGACCACCCGGTCCTCGGCGGCCGCCGTCCCGCCGGCCGGCGCGCGGCCCGCGGGGGCCCCCGCCCCCGGCCCAGCCCCCCCGCGGGAGCCGGCCCCCACCCACCCCCCCCCCACCCCACGCGGCCGCGCCCCGGGGGCCCCCCCCCGCGAGGGGGGGCGCGCGCC
>NZ_JBHYKM010000002.1:134281-174361 GCF_042741435.1 Streptomyces sp. NPDC058955
GGGGGGTGTGGGGGTGTGGGGGGGGCGGGGTGGGCTGGTCCGGGGGCGGGCCGCCCGCCGCCCCCCGCGACCCGCTCCTCGTCGGCCTGTACGACCCCGCCGACGCGACCGGCTTCGAGGACGAGCAGGTCCTGCGCGCCCTCGGCGTCCGCACCTCGGTGGCGGCCCTCCTCGACGAGCCCGGCGGCGCGGCGGAGCTGCTGACCCGGCTGGCCGACCCGGACCGGGAGGTCACCGGACCCCAGCTGCACGCCCTGTACACGGCGCTGGCCGACCTCGAACCCGACCAGGTCACCCTCCCGGACGAGCTGCGCGCGGTGGTCGACGGCGAGCTGGTGGTGGTCGACGCGGCGGACGCGCTGGTCGCGGACGCCCCCGACCTCCTGCCGCTCACCGCGGGCCTCCCCCTCCTGCCGGTCTCCCCGTCCCGGGCGGCCGACCTGGCGGAGCTCTTCCAGGTCCGCCGCCTCAGCGAGGCGATCGAGGCGGAGGTGACGACGGAGGGCGAGGAGCACGAGGTGCCGGCCTCGGTGCACGCCCTCCTGGGCCCGGCCACCCCCGCCACCTACCTCGAACACGAGGAGCTGCGCGCGGGCGGCGTCGAGCTCGACTGGCGCCGCACTCCGGACGGCACGCTGCACGCCGCGACCCTGGAGGGCGTGGCCGCCGCCCTGGCCTGGGCCACCCGCCAGTGGCCCCGCCGTTTCGAGGTGGCCGCCCTTCTGGAGGACCCGACCCGCACGGCGGAGCTGGCCCGCGACCGCTGGTTCGACTGACCCCCCCCGGGTCCGCCTGTCAGCGGGCGGACCCGGACTCCATCAGTTCCTTCAGGTGCGCCTCGTTCCGCGGCATCTCCTTGCGGACGCGCGGGCGCACGACGAGCGGCACGAGGGCCTTGCCGACCCCGTGGCCCTCGAAGTCGAGCGACAGCGTCAGACGGGACCGGCTGCCGTCGCCGAGCGGTTCGAGGGTGCCCTGGACGTCGCCGCGCACGGGCCCGTCGACGCCGTGGAAGTGCCAGCTGCGCGGCGGTGTGAGCTCCGTGACCTCCATGGTCATCGGCATCTCGCGCCGTCCGAACCGGCGCCGGACCCGGAACCGCGACCCGACCCGCAGGGCCCCCTCGTCGAGCCGCCGGGCGGCCACGGCGCTCTCCTGCCACTCGGGCATGTGCCCGGGATCCATGAGGTAGCGGAAGACGTCCTCGGGCGGGCGGGCTATGTCGATGGATTCTTCGATTCGAGACATGACGCCCCCTTGGCGAGTCCCTGTCCCTCCATCCTCCCGCTTCCCGCGCCGCCGGGCCCGTCAGGCGGGGAACCGGCGGTCCACCCACCGCCAGGCGACCTCCAGGACCGCCGCGCCGGCGGCGGCGACGGCGACGGCCGCCCACGGCATGGTCGTGCCGACGAGCTTGAGGGCGAAGAAGTCCTGGAGCCAGGGGACGACGAGGACCAGCAGGAAGGCGCCGCCCATCGCGGCGACGAGGGCGAGGCGCCACAGGGTGTAGGGGCGGGCGATGATCGCGAGGACCCACATGGAGACCAGGAAGAGGGTGAGGGTCGCGGCGCTGGTCTCGGCGCCGAGCGCGTCCGCGCCCGTGTAGTGGTGGCGGGCGAGGAGGTACGTGGTGAAGGTGGCGGCCGCCGCGACGACGCCGCCGGGGATCGCGTACCGCATGACCCGCCGGACGAAGTGCGGCTTGGCCCGTTCCTTGTTGGGCGCGAGGGCGAGGAAGAAGGCGGGGACGCCGATCGTCAGGGTGGAGAGCAGGGTGAGGTGCCTCGGCAGGAAGGGGTACTCGATCTGGCTGACGACGACGAGGATGGCGAGGAGGACCGAGTAGACCGTCTTGGTGAGGAAGAGGGTCGCGACCCGGGTGATGTTGCCGATGACCCGGCGGCCCTCGGCGACCACCGACGGGAGGGTGGCGAAGGAGTTGTTCAGGAGGACGATCTGGGCGACGGCCCGGGTCGCCTCGGAGCCGGAGCCCATGGAGACGCCGATGTCGGCGTCCTTGAGCGCGAGGACGTCGTTGACGCCGTCGCCGGTCATGGCGACCGTGTGCCCGTGGGACTGGAGCGCGGCGACCATGTCCCGCTTCTGCTGCGGGGTGACCCGGCCGAAGACCGCGTTCTCGTCGAGGACCTTCGCCATCTCCTCCCGGTCGGCGGGCAGGGTGCGGGCGTCGACGGTGTGGTCGGCGCCGGGCAGGCCGAGCTTGCCGGCGACGGCGCCGACGGAGACCGCGTTGTCGCCGGAGATGACCTTGGCGGCCACGTTCTGGTCGGCGAAGTAGGCGAGGGTGTCGCCGGCGTCGGGCCGCAGCCGCTGTTCGAGGACGACGAGGGCGGTGGCCCGGGCGTCCTTCGCGACGTCGGGGGAGTCGAGCTCGTGGACGGCTCGGGCGAGCAGCAGGACCCGCAGGCCCTGCTCGTTCAGCCGGTCGATGTCCGCGAGGGCCGGGTCGCCGGCCGGGAGGAGGACGTCGGGGGCGCCGAGCAGCCAGGTGGACTCCTCGCCGTCGCCTTCGCTGAAGGCGGCGCCGCTGTACTTGCGGGCGGAGGAGAAGGGCAGCGACTCGGTGCAGCGCCACTCCTCGGTCTCCGGGTAGGCGTCGATGATGGCCTGGAGGGAGGCGTTGGGGCGCGGGTCGGACTCGCCGAGGGCGCCGAGCACCTTGCGTACGTACCCCTCGTCGGAGCCGTTCAGGAGCCGGACCTCGGTGACGTCCATGCCGCCCTCGGTGAGGGTGCCGGTCTTGTCGAGGCAGACGACGTCGACCCGGGCGAGGCCCTCGATGGCCGGCAGCTCCTGCACCAGGCACTGCTTCCGGCCGAGCCGGATCACCCCGATCGCGAAGGCGACCGAGGTGAGCAGGACGAGCCCCTCGGGGATCATCGGGACGATGCCGCCGACGGTCCGGGCGATGGAGTTCTTGAGGTCGTCGCCCTTGACGACGAGCTGGCTGATGATCAGGCCGATCGCGGTCGGGACCATCATCCACGTCACGTACTTGAGGATCGTGGAGATGCCGGAGCGCAGCTCGGAGTGGACGAGGGTGAAGCGGGAGGCCTCCTCGGCGAGCTGTGCCGCGTACGCCTCGCGGCCGACCTTGGTGGCGGTGAAGGCGCCGCCGCCGGCGACGACGAAGGAGCCGGACATGACGGGGTCGCCGGGGCGTTTGACGACGGGGTCGGCCTCGCCGGTGAGGAGGGACTCGTCGATCTCCATGCTGTCGGCCTCGGCGACGACGCCGTCGACGACGACCTTGTCGCCGGGGCCGAGTTCGATGAGGTCGCCGAGGACGATCTCGGAGGTGGAGATCCCGGCGGCGCGGCCGTCGCGGCGGACGGTGGGTTTGGCCTCGCCGATGACGGCGAGTCCGTCGAGGGTCTTCTTGGCGCGGAGTTCCTGGATGATGCCGATGCCGGTGTTGGCGACGATCACGAAGCCGAAGAGGCTGTCCTGGATCGGGGCGACGATCAGCATGATCACCCAGAGGACGCCGATGATCGCGTTGAAGCGGGTGAAGACGTTGGCCCGGACGATGTCGGTGGTGGAGCGGGAGCTGCGGACGGGGACGTCGTTGACCTCGCCGCGGGCGACCCGTTCGGCGACCTCGGCGGCGGTGAGTCCGGCGGGGCGGTGGACGACGGGCGGTTCGGACTCCGCCAGGGTGCCCGGGGTGTCCCGGGTTCCGCCGCCGCCCGTGTCGATCTTCGCCCGCTGAGTCATGGTTTCGACGGTACGACCGGAATCGACCGTTCACCTGCTGGGAAGTGGCAGGATCCGACCGTGGGAGGAGCGGAATCGTCCCCTGGTGCTACGCGTCGGTCGCCTGCGCCGCCCGGTGCCGCTTGATCGCCGCGTCGCGCTTGCGCACGTACCAGATGCCGATCAGGCCGAGGCCGCCGCCGGCGAGGCAGGTCCACACCCACCAGGTGAGGTCTCGGTCGGCGAACCAGCCGTAGAAGGGGACCTGGACCAGGAAGAGGACGAACCAGAGGATCGTGCCGCCGGTGATCGTTCCGACGACCGGCCCCTCCAGGGGCTCGGGTGCCTCGTGCTTCGGTGATCCCGATGGAAGACCAGTCATGTGGCTCAGTCTAGGCGGGCCGTTTCCGGGTCTACGCGCGGAGATGGACTCCCGCTCGTTCATGTGTTCATACTGAAACGGTTTGCCTATGGCGGGTTTCCCTCGTATGAACCGCCAAAAAAGGACTTCTGGACTCCTTCCCGAAGAGGAACCCCACCCCATGAGCACCACGGCCGCCGCCAAGGCCACCGCCCCCGAGCCGCAGACCCCGCAGGAACCCGTCTCGGCCGTCGACCGCTTCTTCCGGATCTCCGAGCGCGGCTCCACGGTCGCCCGCGAGGTCCGCGGCGGTTTCGCCACCTTCTTCGCGATGGCCTACATCATCGTGCTGAACCCGATCATCCTCGGCAGCGCCAAGGACATGTACGGGCACCAGCTCGACGGCGGCCAGCTCGTCACCGCCACCGTCCTGACGGCGGCCTTCTCGACGCTCCTCATGGGCGTCATCGGCAACGTGCCGATCGCGCTCGCCGCCGGCCTCGGCGTGAACACGGTCGTCGCCCTCCAGCTCGCGCCCCGGATGTCCTGGCCGGACGCCATGGGCATGGTCGTCCTCGCCGGCATCGTCGTGATGCTGCTCGTCGCGACCGGTCTGCGCGAGCGCGTCATGAACGCCGTCCCGGTCGGCCTGCGCAAGGGCATCGCGATCGGCATCGGCCTCTTCATCATGCTGATCGGCCTCGTCGACTCGGGCTTCGTCTCCCGCATCCCCGACGCCGCGCACACCACCGTCCCGCTCCAGCTCGGCTCCGACGGGCACCTCAACGGCTGGCCGGTCCTCGTCTTCATCCTGGGCACCCTGCTCACCCTCGCCCTGATCATCCGCAAGGTGCCGGGCGCGATCCTCATCTCGATCGTCGTCATGACGATCGTCGCGATGGTGATCAACGCGGTCGCGACCGTCCCGTCCTGGGGCCTGACCACCCCGGAGTGGCCCGGCAACCCGGTCGCCACCCCGGACTTCGGCCTGGTCGGCGAGGTCAGCCTGTTCGGCGGCTTCGACAAGGTCGGCCTGCTGACCGGCGTCCTCTTCGTCTTCACCGTCCTGCTGTCCTGCTTCTTCGACGCCATGGGCACGATCCTCGGCGTCGGCGACGAGGCCAAGCTGATCGACAAGGACGGCAACTTCCCGGGCATCAACAAGGTCCTGCTCGTCGACGGCCTCGCGGTCGCCTCCGGCGGCGCGACCTCCTCCTCGGCCACCACCTGCTTCGTGGAGTCCACGGCGGGCGTCGGCGAGGGCGCCCGCACGGGTCTCGCCTCGGTCGTCACGGGCGGTCTGTTCTCGGTGGCGCTGTTCCTCACGCCGCTCGCGACCATGGTGCCGTCGCAGGCGGCGACCCCCGCGCTGCTCGCGGTGGGCTTCCTGATCCTGGCCGGGTCGATCAAGGACATCGACTGGAGCGACTACACCATCGCGGTGCCGGCGTTCCTGGCCATGGTGATGATGCCGTTCACGTACTCGATCACGAACGGCATCGGCATCGGCTTCATCAGCTTCAGCGTGCTGCGCCTCGCGGCCGGCCGGGGCCGCGAGGTCCCGGTGGCGATGTACGTCGTGTCGGCGATCTTCGTCTTCTACTACGCGATGCCGGCGCTGGGCCTGACCTGATCGCGCGGGGCGGCGCCGGCGCCGGGAGGCTCCGGCTCCGCCCCGTAGAACTTCTCCGTCTCCTCGACGGCGGTCTTGAACCGCTCGTCGAAGTCCTCCCGAATGAGCGTCCGGACGACATAGTCCTGGACGCTCATTCCTCTTCTGGCGGCGTGACCCTTGAGCCGGTCGAGCAGCTCACTGTCGATGCGCAGGCTGAGCACTGTCGATCCCATGTCGTTCAGGGTCGGGGCTGCCGGGGCCCCTTTGCGTCACTTTCCGGATCCGGCTCACTCATTTGGGTGATGCATGGATATCGACCCGTGACCTGGACCGACGTGATCCGTGCGACATGAGCTCATTCAAGTGGTACTTAGGCAGAGTAATGAGTTAGCCTAACTACATGCCTGACCTGTCCCACGGCACCGCCGACGACGCCGCGGCCGTGAACGCGCTCCGCTCGTCCGTGATGCGGCTGAGCCGGCGCCTCAAGCGCCAGCGCGTCGACGAGTCGCTGAGCCCCACCGAGATGTCGGTGCTCGGCACCCTGGCCCTCTGCGGCTCCGCCACCCCCGGTGAGCTGGCCCGCAAGGAGCACGTCCAGCCGCCGTCGATGACCCGCATCGTCGCCCTGCTCGAAGCCAAGGGACTGGTCCGGCTGGAGCCGCATCCCGACGACCGCCGGCAGAAGGTGGTCAGCCAGACCGAGATGGCCGAAGCCATGCTCGAGGACGCCCGCCGCAAGCGGAACGCCTGGCTGGCCTCCCTCGCCGAGGGTCTGGACGAGGACGAGTGGGCCGTACTGCGCGCGGCCGCTCCCGTCCTGGAGAAGCTCGCCCATCTCTGAACCGAGCGCCAAGGAGGCGACGCACTTTGAGCACGGGACCCGGAGCAGACTCCGCACCCGTCCATCAACCCACCCTCGACACCCGCGGGCGCGAGAGGTCCCCCCGGGGAACCTTCTCCTCGCTCTCGATCCGGAACTACCGGCTGTTCTTCACCGGAGCGATCGTCTCCAACACCGGTACGTGGATGGCCCGGATCACCCAGGACTGGCTGGTCCTGAGCCTCACCGGCTCGGCCGCCGCCGTCGGCATCACCACGGCCCTGCAGTTCCTGCCGATGCTTCTCTTCGGCCTCTACGGCGGAGTCGTCGCCGACCGCTACCCGAAGCGGCGCCTGCTGCTGATCAGCCAGGCCGCCCTCGGCCTGTGCGGTCTCGTGCTCGCCGCGCTCACCCTCTCCGGACAGGTGCAGGTCTGGCACGTCTACCTGATCGCCTTCCTCCTCGGCATGGTGACGGTCGTCGACAACCCGGCCCGGCAGTCCTTCGTCTCCGAGATGGTCGGCCCCGACCGGCTCCGCAACGCCGTCTCGCTGAATTCGGCCAACTTCCAGTCCGCCCGGCTCGTCGGTCCCGCCGTCGCCGGCGTCCTGATCGCCGGGGTCGGCAGCGGCTGGGCCTTCCTCATCAACGGCCTCTCCTTCCTCGCGCCGCTGACCGCCCTCTGGCTGATGCGCCCGAGCGAGCTCCACAAGGTGGAGCGCGCCCCGCGCGGCAAGGGCCAGCTCCGGGAGGGGCTGCGGTACGTCGCCGGGCGCCCCGACCTGATCTGGCCGATCGTGCTCGTCGGCTTCGTCGGCACCTTCGGGTTCAACTTCCCGATCTGGCTGACCGCCTTCTCCGGGGAGGTCTTCCACGTCGGCGCCGGCAGCTACGGCCTGCTCAACACGCTGATGGCGGCCGGCTCCCTCGCGGGCGCCCTGCTCGCGGCCCGCCGCGGCTCGACCCGGCTGCGGATGCTGGTGATCGCCGCGGGCGTCTTCGGCGCCCTGGAGATCGCGGCGGCGTTCTCGCCGTCGTTCTGGCTCTTCGCGCTGCTGCTCGTGCCCATCGGCATGATCGGCCTCACCGTGAACATCACCGCCAACTCGGCCGTCCAGATGGCGACCGACCCGGTCATGCGCGGCCGGGTGATGAGCCTCTACATGATGGTCTTCGCGGGCGGCACGCCGATCGGCGCGCCGCTGCTCGGCTGGGTCACCGACACGTACGGCGCCCGCGTCGGCTTCGCGACGGGCGGCCTGGTCTCGCTCGCCGCGGCGGCCGTCATCGGCCTGGTCCTGGCCCGGATCGGCAACCTGAGGGTCGCGATGGGCTGGCGGCACGGCCACCCGAGCCTCCGCTTCGTCCCGCGCGTCGCGCCGGAGCGGCTGGCCGCGGCGGCCTGACCGGCACCGTCCACCAGCGTGTCCGCCGGAGGGGCGGGCAGGAGCCGGTCGGCTCCCGCCCGCCCCTCCGGCGCGTTCCGTCTCGATATGAACGGTCCGCCACCCGCATGTGGAGATCCTGTGTATGTTGAGCCGTCAATCACAGGCACCACAAGGGGGGTTCCCTTGCGCATCCGCTCCATCCGCCCCGTCATAGCCGCGGCCCTCGCCGCCGGCGCGGTGACCGGCGCCCTCGTCGCCACCCCGGCCCACGCCACCGAGTACTCCTCGGCCCTGAAGATCGCCGGCGTCCAGTACGACGCCCCGGGCAGCGACAACAACAGCTGCACGACCGGCAACACCAAGGCCGAGTACGTGACGATCAAGAACTTCTCCCGGACGACGCGGGTCAACCTCAAGGGGTACGTCGTCAAGGACGCGGTCGGCAACAGCTACACCTTCCGCATCGACCACTACCTGGAACCCGGCGACTACGTGAAGCTGCGCGGCGGCAAGGGCACCGAGTCCGACTCCGGCAACGTCGCCTACCGCCAGAACTGCAACTTCATCTGGAACAACGACCGGGACACGATCAAGCTGATCAAGCCGGGCGGCGCGTACGCCGACACGCACTCCTACACCAAGAGCGTGAACGACCGCGACGGCAACGGCTACATCACCTTCCACAGCTGAGCCGTCGGACCGGCCGTGCTCACACCCGCATCTCCAGGACCTGTCCCGGCCACGCGTCGACCGTGAACGGATCGGTGCGGGTGAAGCCCTGCCGCTCGTAGTACGCCACGAGCCGCCCCCCGCTGCCCGCGAAGCAGTCCACGCGGAGCAGCGGGACGCCCGCGCGGCGGGTCTCCTCCGCCGCGTGGGCGAGCAGCGCCGCGCCCACCCCGAGGCCGTGGAACCGCCCGTCGGTGGCGAGGTAGCGCACGTACCGCTCCGGCTCGCCGGCCGGCGGCACGTACGCCCCGGGGTGCGGGGTCAGCGTCAGCGTCCCGGCCGGGACGCCGTCCACCTCCGCGATCCACGGCTCGCCCTCGCCCATCACCCGCCCGACGTGCTCCACCGTCTTCGGGCGGGAGGTGAAGGGCTCGGTGCCCCACTGGGCGGTGATCCCCCTGGAGTTGAGCCAGACGACGGCGCTGTCGAGTATCGCGAGGACGGCCGGCAGGTCCGCCGGGCCTCCGCGCCTGATCCTGATCGCGTGGGTCTCCATCCGGCGAGGCTAGCCGAGCCCCGGAGCTGCCAGACTGGCGCCCATGAGGCTCTTCGCCGCCGTCCTGCCGCCCGCCGCCCAGCTCGCCGAACTGGGCGCCGTCGCCGACGGGCTCCACACCCTGCCCGGGGCGGACGCCCTGCGCTGGACCTCCCGCCCGGGCTGGCACTTCACCCTCGCCTTCATGGGCGAGGTCGACGACGCCCTGCTGCCGGAGCTGCACGCCCGGCTGGCCCGGGCCGCCCACCGCACCCCGCCGTTCGGACTCCGGCTGCACGGCGGCGGCCACTTCGGGCGGCGCGCCCTGTGGACCGGCGCCGCCGGGGACCTGGACGGGATGCGGCTGCTCGCCGAGCGCGCCGACGCGGCCGCCCGCAGGGCCGGGATCCCGATGGAGGAGCACCGCCGCTACCAGGCCCATCTGACCCTCGCCCGCGCCCGCGGCGAGGGCGTCCCGCTGACCCCCTTCCTCGAAGCCCTCCACGACTTCGAGGGCACCCGCTGGGAGGTCGGCGAGCTGGCCCTGGTCCGCTCGAACCTGCCGGTGAGCGGGGTGCCGGGGGAGCAGCCCCGGTACGAGACGGTGGCCGCCTGGCCGCTGGAGGGCGGGGCGGGGGCGGCGGAGGGCGGGGCCGGGGCGGGGGAGGGCTCGGGTTAACCTCGTGGGGTGGACCCGAAGACTCGTAACCGGATCATGGCCGGTGTGCTCGTACTGATGTTCGCGGTGATCGCGCTGACCTCCGTGGTCGGTCAGTAACGGCGGTAATCCCTTGCTTCGAGCGCGCTCGAAGCAGTTGGCTGGTGGCTCATGGAGTACACGCAGCTCGGACGCACCGGACTCAAGGTCAGCCGCCTCGTCCTCGGCACGATGAACTTCGGCCCGCAGACCGACGAGGCCACCAGTCACGCGATCATGGACGCGGCGCTCGACGCCGGCCTGAACTTCTTCGACACGGCCAACGTCTACGGCTGGGGCGTGGAGAAGGGCCGCACCGAGGAGATCATCGGCTCCTGGTTCGCCCAGGGCGACGGCCGCCGCGACCGTACCGTCCTCGCCACCAAGGTGTACGGGAACATGGGCCCCGACGGCGAGGCGTGGCCGAACCACGACAAGATCTCCGCCCTCAACATCCGTCGCGCGGTGGACGCCAGCCTCAAGCGGCTCGGCACCGACTACATCGACGTCTACCAGTTCCACCACGTCGACCGCGCCACCCCCTTCGACGAGGTCTGGCAGGCGATCGACGTCCTGATCACGCAGGGCAAGATCCTCTACGCCGGCTCGTCCAACTTCCCCGGCTACAAGATCGCCCAGGCGAACGAGGCCGCCGCCCGCCGGGGCATGGTCGGCCTGGTCAGCGAGCAGTGCCTCTACAACCTCTACGAGCGCCGTGCCGAGATGGAGGTCATCCCGGCCGCGCAGGAGTACGGCCTCGGGGTCATCCCCTGGTCGCCGCTGCACGGCGGTCTGCTCGGCGGCGTCCTGAAGAAGGAGACCGAGGGCAAGCGGCGCACCGAGGGCCGCGCGGCGGAGACGCTCGCGGACCCGGCGAAGCGGGCGCAGTTCCAGGCGTACGAGGACCTGCTCGACAAGCACGGTCTGGCCCCCGGCGAGGTCGGCCTGGCCTGGCTGCTCACCCGTCCCGGCGTGACCGGCCCGATCGTCGGCCCGCGCACCCCGGAGCAGCTGGCGGGCGCCCTGCGCGCCCTCGAGCTGGAGCTGTCGGACGAGCTGCTGGCGGAGCTGGACGCGATCTTCCCGGGTCCGGGCCCCTCTCCGGAGGCGTTCGCCTGGTAGGTCCGGTGCCCCGGGCGGGGCTCAGACGCCGCCGAGCCAGCTGGTGGCGTCGAGGCGGAACGTGGTCTCCGCGGGGACGACGTTCCGCAGGTCCGCCTCCAGGGCGTGGACCCGGTCCGCGCCGAGGACGGCGCTCCACTCGGCCCGCAGCTCGTCGAAGACGGCGGCGGAGCGGGCCAGGGCGTCGAGGCCTCGCGGGGTGAGGTGGACGAGTTTGCGGCGCGCGTCGGCGGGATCGTCGGCGCGTTCCGCGTATCCGAGGGCGAGGAGCCGGTCGACGGTCTTGCCGGCCGCCTGCTTGGAGACGCCGAGCCGGCGGCCGATCTCGCTGGCGGTGGCGCCCCGGCCGCCGATGGCCTGCATGGCGAAGCCGTGGGCGGGCCGCATGTCGGGGTGGCCCTCGTCGGCGAGCCGGGCGTGCAGCCGGTCGATGAGGGTGCGGAAGCCGCCGAAGAGCAGCAGGGGCAGCAGGAAGCCGGGGGAGTCGGGGGCGCCGGGGAGGCCGGGCGCGCCGGGGGAGTCGGGGGAGTCCGGGAGGCCGGGGTCCGGGGGAATCCCCTTGCCCGAATCGACAACCTGGTTTACGTTTTCCCTCGCGACATGGTCAACCATGTTGTCCATTCTAGAAGGGGGACCACCTTGCCGCACACCGCACCCGCCACCCTCCCCGCCCGCACCGCCGACGCCGTCGCGCTCCTCAAGGCCCAGGCCCCGCACGTCCTCGACGCCTTCCTCGCGCTCTCCGCCGCGTTCGAGGCCACCAGCCTCGACCCGCACTCCCGCGAGACCGTCATCCTCACCGTCGCCCGCCGCAGCCAGTGCCACCTCTGCATCGACATGCACGAGGCGAAGCTCGCCGCCCTCGGCCCCGCCCCCGCCCCCGAACGCCTCGACGCCGTCCGGACGTTCACCCTCCAGGTGCTCGCCTCCTCGGGTGCGGTGTCGGACGCCGAACTGAACGCCTTCGAGGCCGCCGGCTACACCCGGCGGAACGCCCTGGAGGTCGTCCTCGGGATCGGCGCGTACACCCTCTCCACCTTCGCGAACCGCCTCACCCGCGCGGCGTGACGTACGGCCCGCCCAGCCCCCACGCCTGGTGCATCGCCCCGGCGAAGGCGGCGGCCAGCTTGTGCTCGCCGCTCGGACCCGGGTGCGTCCCGTCGTACGTGTCCTCCTGGAGGTCGTACGACTCCGGGACCGTCGCCAGCAGCAGCGGCGAGGCCGCCGAGTCGAGGTCCGCGACCGCCTTCGCGAGCAGCTCGTTGAAGCGGGCGCACTCGGCGGCGAAGGGGGCGTCGTAGGTGGCGCGGACGTTGGGGATCACGGGCAGCAGCACCGCCCGGACCCGCGGATTCGCGGCCCGCGCGGCGGCCAGGAAGGCCCGCACGTTCTCCTCGGTCTGGTCGCTGTTCGTGTAGAAGCCCAGGTCGATCAGGCCCAGCGAGACCAGCAGCACATCGGCCCCGGTGGCGGCCACGGTCTCCCCGATCACCGGAGCCATGTGCAGCCACCCCTCGCCCCACCCGGCCAGGTGCCGGCGGGCCGGGCCGGGGAAGCCCGGATCGGCGTAGACGTCCGAGGACGGCGCGTCGGCACCCGGGTCGTACACACCGGTGCGGGGCCCGACGATCTCGTACGAGCCCGGCACGGTGGCCTCCAGGTGCCGCCACATGCGGTAGCGCCAGGTCCAGTCGCCGGCGCGTCCGATGGTCATGCTGTCGCCGACGAACAGAAAACGCATGGTCACATCATCCCGGACCGCCGCGTCGCGCTGATACGTGATCCGGGACACGGGCCGCCCGCCCCTCAGCCCAGGAACGCGGCGACCTTCTCCCTGAACCACTCCGCGTCGTCGTGCCACGGGAAGTGCCCGCCGCCCGCCAGGACCCACAGCCGCGACTCCGGGAACAGATCCGCGTACGCGGCCACCGTCTCCACGGGCGAGTTCACGTCCCCCTCACCGGCGACGGCGAGCACCGGACGCCCGAATCCCCTCAACGCCGCCCGCGTCACGGCCGGCTCGTACGCCCCCTCGCTCCCGTACACCCCGGCCGCCTCCCCGTTCCGCTCCCGGTGCGAGGCCGCGTGCCGCTCCCGCGCCGCCTCGTCCCAGGTGCCGTGGAAGAAGGGGGCGACCTTCCCGAACGTCTCCGCCGAACCCCGCCCCGCCGCCAGCTCCTCCAGCGCCGCGTACGCCTCCGCGAACCACGGCTCGCCCGCGCGCCACTCCTGCCGCGCCGCCGCCAGCCGCTCCTCCCCGGTCGGGTCGAGCCCCACCGCCGCCGTCCCCGGGGCCACCAGCACGAGCCGGGCCACCCGCTCCGGGTACCGGGCCGTGTACAGCGCCGCCAGGTTCGCGCCCGCCGAGTGCCCCAGGACGTCGACCGCGTCCAGCCCGAGCCGGACCCGCAGCGCCTCCACGTCCTCCACCAGCCGGTCGCAGCGGTACGACGCCGGGTCCTCCGGCACCGCCGACCCGCCCGTGCCCCGCAGGTCCAGCCGGACCAGCGTCCGGTGGGCGTCCAGCCCGCCCAGACCGCCCAGATAGGCGGAGTCCTGCATCGGGCCGCCGGGCAGACAGAGCAGCGGGGCGCCGGAACCGGACACGTGAAAGGCGAGTTCCGTGCCGTCCGGCGCGGTGAAGGTAGGCATGATCGCGACCATGACAGCGGCCTCCGAGCAGGTCAAGCCCGTTCCCACCCGGCCATGGCACGCTTGATCCCATGCGATCTGCTCTGCGCGCCCTCGGCGCGGCCGCCGCCCTGGCGCTGCTCCCGGCCGGCCCTGCCCACGCCGAAGGGCAGGAACCCGACCGGGACTTCACGATCGAGGACTCCCGCATCACCGAGTCCAGCGGCCTCGCCGCCAGCCGCGCCCACCCCGGCGTCTACTGGACGCACAACGACCAGGACGAGCCCCGGATCTTCGCCGTCGACTCCCGCACCGGCAGGACGGTCGCGACCGTCACCCTGGCCGGCGTCGGCACCCCCCGCGACATGGAGGCCGTCTCCGTCGGCCCGGACGGCGCCGTCTACGTCGGCGACATCGGCGACAACCTCGACGGCTCCTGGGACCACGTCTGGATCTACCGCTTCCCCGAGCCGAAGACCCTGAAGGACCAGACCGTCCAGGCACAGCAGTACGTCGTGAAGTACGCCGACGGCCCCCGCAACGCCGAGGCGCTGATGGTCCACCCGAGGACCGGCCGCGTCTACATCGCCAGCAAGAACGAGGACGGCGGCGGCCTGTACGCGGGCCCCGAGCGCCTCTCCACCTCCGGCACCAACACCTTCCGCCGCATCGGCGAGGTCCCCTGGGTCACCGACGGCGCCTTCTCGCCCGACGGCGAACGCCTGCTCCTGCGCGGCTACTTCAGCGCCCGCGAGTACACCTGGAAGGACGGCCGCATCGACGGCGACGGCACCTCCCCCGGCGCCCCCTTCCAGGGCCAGGCCGAATCGGTCACGTACACCCCCGACGGCACGGGCATGCTGTTCGGCTCCGAGGGCGCCCAGAGCCGCGTCGTCCGCGTCGACCGCCCGGACGCGCCCCCGACGGCGGACCCGGACACGGACCCGGGGCAGGGGACCCCCGCCCCCGGTGCGACCACGGGGCCCGGGCCCGCCGCCACCGACTCCCAGGGCAGCGCCACCAAGGGCTTCCTCGTCCTCGCCGGCGCCACCGTCCTCGTCCTCGGCGTGAAACGGCTCCTCCGCCGCGACTGAAACCCCGGTCCCGCGTCGACCCCGGGCCGCCCCGGGGGGAGACTGGAAGGAGACCGAAGAGGTGAGGCGTCATGACGGCATTCACGCGTGAGGGCACCCCGGTCGCCATGGAGGGCGATGGCCTGGACTTCCGGATGAGGGAGGCCGGAGGCGGCATGACCGTCGCCTTCCTCCACCTCCCCAAGGGCACCGACATGGCCCCCGCCCTCAAGGGCCTGGAAGGCGACCTGTGCCCCTGCCCGCACTGGGGATACCTGCTCAAGGGCCGCCTCAGGATGCGGACCGCCGACGGCGACGAGACCTACGAGGCCGGGCAGGCGTACTACTGGGGCCCCGGCCACGCACCCGAGGCGCTGGAGGACGTCGACATCGTCGAGTTCTCCCCGACGGAGGAGTTCACCGCCGTCATCGACCACGTGAAGGCACAGGCGGGCTGAACCGGCACGCCGAAGGGCCCGGCGTCGATCCTGTCCGACACCGGGCCCCTCGTACGGTGGGGAAGTGCTACAGCTTCTCGATCACGTAGTCGATGCAGGCCGTCAGCGCCCGCACGTCCGCCGGGTCGACCGCCGGGAACATCGCGATCCGCAGCTGGTTGCGGCCCAGCTTCCGGTACGGCTCCGTGTCCACGATCCCGTTGGCGCGCAGCACCTTCGCGACCGCCGCCGCGTCGATCTCGTCCGCGAAGTCGATCGTGCCGATGACCTGCGAGCGCTTCGCCGCGTCGGTGACGAACGGCGTCGCGTACTTCGACTCCTCGGCCCACGTGTACAGGGCGTCCGAGGACTCCTTCGTACGGGACACCGCCCAGTCCAGACCACCCTGGCCGTTGATCCACTTCAGCTGCTCGTTCAGCAGGAAGAGCGTCGACAGCGCCGGGGTGTTGTACGTCTGGTTCTTCAGCGAGTTGTCGATCGCCGTCGGCAGCGAGAAGAACTCCGGGATGTGCCGGCCCGACGCGTGGATCCGCTGCGCCCGCTCCAGCGCGGCCGGCGAGAACACCGCCAGCCACAGGCCGCCCTCGGCGGCGAAGGACTTCTGCGGGGCGAAGTAGTAGACGTCCGTCTCGGTGATGTCCACGGGCAGACCGCCCGCGCCCGAGGTCGCGTCCACGAGGACCAGCGCACCCTCGTCCGCGCCCGCGACCCGCTTCAGCGGGGCCGCGACACCGGTCGAGGTCTCGTTGTGGGTGTAGGCGTAGACGTCGACGCCCGCCTCGGCCACCGGCTCCGGGTGCGTGCCCGGGTCGGAGGAGATCACGGTCGGCTCGGCCAGCCACGGGGCCAGCTTCGCGGCCTTCGCGAACTTCGAGGAGAACTCGCCGAAGGTGAGGTGCTGCGACTTGTTCTCGATCAGACCGTGGGTCGCGACGTCCCAGAAGGCGGTCGAGCCGCCGTTGCCCAGGACCACCTCGTAGCCCTCGGGCAGCGAGAAGAGTTCGGAGACGCCGGTACGGACCTCGCCGACCAGGTTCTTGACCGGAGCCTGGCGGTGGGAGGTGCCCAGGAGAGAGGTGCCGGTGGCGGCCAGGGCGTCCAGCGCCTCCGTCCGCACCTTGGAGGGGCCCGCGCCGAAACGGCCGTCTGCGGGCTTGATGTCAGCGGGAATCTGGATATCGGCCACGAGCCGGAGAGTATCGGGTCGGCAAGCCCGCGAGCGCCCGATGTCCGCCGGATGAGACGAAGGACGAGACATCCTTGCCTCGTGGGAACACACGAGGGCACACACGCAGGACTGGCCGCCGACCTCAGGTCCGCGCTCGCCGGGGACGTCGACTTCACCCCCACCGCACGGGCGCTCACCACCATGGACGCCTCCAACTACCGCCGCGTGCCCGCCGGTACGGTCGCACCGCGCGACGCCGACGACGTCGCCGCCGCCCTGGAGGTGTGCCGCAGCCACGGCGTCCCCGTCGTCCCGCGCGGCGCCGGCACCTCCATCGGAGGCCAGGCCACCGGCACCGGCGTCGTGCTCGACCTCACACGCCACCTCGACGGGATCGTCTCCGTCGACCCCGGGACCCGCACCGCCGTCGTCCGCCCCGGACTCGTCCTCGGCCGGCTGCGGGAGGCCGTCCGCCCGTACGGCCTCACCTTCGGCCCCGACCCGTCCACCCACAGCCGCTGCACCCTCGGCGGCATGATCGGCAACAACGCCTGCGGGGCGCACTCCGTCGCGTGGGGCACGACCGCCGACAACGTGCGCTCCCTCGAAGTGGTGACGTACCGGGGTGAACGGTTGACGCTGGGGAAGGAGGGCCAGGGCGCGCCCCCCGGCCTCCTCGACCTCGTGGCCCGGCGGCGGGCCCTGCTGCGCACCGGCTACCCGGCCGGCCTGCCCCGCCGGATCTCCGGCTACGCGCTGGACGCGCTGCTCCCCGAGCGGGGCGTGGACGTCGTCCGCTCCTTCGTCGGGAGCGAGGGGACGCTCGGGGTGGTCACGGAGGCGACCGTCCGCCTCGTCCCGCTGCCCACCGAGCCGGTCCTCGTCGTCCTCGGATACCCGGACGAGACGGCGGCGGCGGACGCGGCGGCCGGACTGCTGGTGTATCGGCCGCTGACGGTGGAGGGCATGGCCGCCGACCTCGTCGGGGCGGCGCCGGGACTGCCGAGGGGCGGGGCCTGGCTGTTCTGCGAGGTGGACGGGGCCGGTGCGGCGGAGGACCTGGTCCGGGCCGCGGACGCCCTCGACGCGGCGGTCGTACGGGACCCGGCCGGGCAGCGGGCGCTGTGGCGGATCCGGGAGGACGCGGCCGGGACGGCCACCCGGATGCCGGGCGGCGGGGACGCCTGGCCCGGCTGGGAGGACTGCGCGGTGCCGCCGGCCCGGCTGGGCGCGTATCTGCGGGACTTCCGCGCGCTGCTGGCCGACTTCGGCCTCCGGGGGGTCCCGTACGGGCACTTCGGCGACGGCTGCGTCCACGTACGGATCGACTTCGACCTGTGGACCGGGAAGGGCGTACGCGACTTCCGCCGCTTCTCCGAGGCCGCGGCCGGTCTCGTGGTCGCCCACGGCGGCTCCCTCTCCGGCGAACACGGCGACGGGAAGGCACGGGCCGAGCTGCTGCCCCGGATGTACGGGGAGGAGCTGGTCGCCCTGTTCGGCGAGGTGAAGGACCTGTGGGACCCGGACGGCGGCCTCAACCCCGGGATGCTGGTCCGGCCGGAACCACTCGACTCGGGACTGCGGTTCGAGGGGCTGCCGGTGGTGGGGAGCGTGGCGGGGCGGGGGCCGGGGACGGGGACGGAGACGGAGGCGGGGCCGGGGAGCGCGGCGGGGCTGGGAAGCGTGGCGGGGCGGGGGAGCGTGGCGGAACTGGGGAGGGAGGCCGCGCGGTGCGTCGGCGTCGCGAAGTGCCGGGTCGCCGGGCCGAGTCAGGGGGACGGGGTGATGTGCCCGTCCTTCCGTGCGACGGGCGAGGAGAAGCACTCGACGCGGGGGCGTGCCCGGCTGCTCCACGAGATGGCGCTCGGCGAGGTCATCACCGACGGCTGGCGCTCGCAGGAGGTGCGCGAGGCACTGGACCTGTGCCTGTCCTGCAAGGGCTGCCGCAGCGACTGCCCGGTGGGCGTCGACATGGCCGCGTACAAGGCGGAGTTCCTGGACCGCCACTACGCGGGGGCGACCGGCTGGTGGCGCAGGCCGCGCGCGCACTGGACGATGGGCGGACTGCCGCGCTGGCTGGACCTGTTCGGGCGCGGCCTGAACACCCTGACCCGGCTCCCGTACGCGGCCGGGCTGGCGGGCGTGACGCCGCAACGGCCCCTCCCGAAGGTCGCGGACCGCACCTTCACCACCTGGTTCGCCGACCGCGCCTCGTCCCGCCCGCCGGCCCTCGTCCTGTGGCCCGACACCTTCACGGACCACCTGGCCCCGCAGGTGGGCCGCGCGGCGGTACGGGTCCTGGAGGCGGCGGGGCTGGGCGTGGCGCTGCCGGAGGGGCGGGTGTGCTGCGGTCTGACGTACGTGTCGACGGGGAGGCTGGGGGCGGCGCGACGGGTGATGCGGCGGACGCTCGACGTGATGGAGGGGGAGATGGGGATGGGGAGGGGGATGGGGAGGGGGAGGGGGAGGGACGGGGTGGGTGAGGGCGGGGGTGAGCTCGGGAGTGAGGGGGCCGACCGTCCGGTGGTCGTCCTGGAGCCCTCCTGCGCGGCGACCCTCCGCACGGACCTTCCGGAACTCCTCCCGGACGACCCGAGGGCGGCCCGACTGGCGGCGCGGATCCGTACCTTCGCGGAGGCCCTGGAGACCTTGGCCCCGGAGTGGACGCCGCCCCGTGTCGACCGTCAGGTCACGGGCCAGACCCACTGCCACCAGCACGCCGTCCTGGGCGACACCCCGGACCGGCGCCTGAGGGAACGGGCGGGGCTGGTCGGCGAGTTGGCGGGCGGCTGCTGCGGCCTGGCGGGCAACTTCGGCTTCGAGCCGGGCCACGAGGAGGTCTCGCGCGCCTGCGCCGAGGACCAGCTCCTCCCGGCCCTGCGGCGTTCCGGGGCAGGGGCGGAGGTCCTGGCCGACGGCTTCTCCTGCCGCACCCAGATCACCCACCTGACGGACCGGAGCCCCCGACACCTGGCGGAGGTGCTGGCGGAGGGGCTGGAGGGGGAGGGACGGTAGGCGCTGCGGGCTCGGCGGTGGGGTTCCTTGGGGTGGGCCGGGTGTGTGGGTGCGGGTGCGGCCGCCCTCTTTCCGAGAGTGGCGTCCTCCGGTGCCGCGTCAAGGGCGCCTTCGGCGTCGCTGCGCGATGGCCTGCGGCCCCCCTTGACCCGGCACCTCCAGACGCCCGAACACTCTCGGAGGGCGGCCGGGGGCGGGGCCGCCGGAAGGGCCCGGGGCGTGGCCGGGGTGGGTGTGCGGGGTGCGGGTGAGGGGGTGGGGGGTCCGGGTATCGCTCCTGTTGTGGGGTGCGGCGGAGGCGGGTGGGTGGGGGCTTCGGGTATCGCTCCGGAGGGAGTGTCGGCCTGCGGTGGGTGGGTGGGGGGTTGGTTTGTGGCGTGCGCCGGGAGGGGGCTGCGGGCCAGGGGGGTGGGAGAGGCAGGCCGGGTATCGCTCCCGTGGTGTGGTGCGGTGAAGGCCGGTGGGTGGGGGGTTGGTTAGTGGCGAGGGAGAAGGGGCGGCTTCCCGTGCTGCGAGTACGGCGACCGCCCACCAGCCGGCAGCCCTCGGCCGCCCCCGGCGGGCTGACGTGACGCCAACCTGCACTCAGATGAGCCACGGAGCGCAGCGAGGGAGAAATGGCCCGATTCGGGAGCGGGGGTCGCCACTTCGAGCACGTTCCGCTCGATGAGGGCTCGGGTTGCGGACCGGGCCGGGGGCGTATGGCGGAGGCATTGGGGCGGCTTCCTGTGCCGCGCGCACGCGACCGCCCGCCGGCCGGCCGTCGGCCCGCCCCGGCCGGCTGATGCGACGCCAACGTGCACTCAGATGAGCTGCGGAGCACAGCTGGGGGGAAGTGCCCCGATATGGGGGCGTGGACGGGGGTTCCGTGCACGGAGGGGGCGGGCGGGCCGGGGGGTCAGGCGGCGGGGTGCGGGGTTCGCGTCTGCAGCTTGTGTGCGAGGCGGCCGAGCAGTACGGCGTTGGCCAGGCCGGACAGTGCCACCCCGACGGAGAAGACCAGCGGGCTCAACCAGGCGATCGACGAGTACTCGAAGGGCGCCGACACCGCCGCCGCGAGGAGGCCGAACGGCGCCGTGGCCATGAGCGGCCACATCCCCGCGAGGCCGGGGTCCGGCAGCACGAACGCGGCGACCACGAAGAATCCCAGCGCCACCGCGACCACCGCGAGGTATCCCCGCGCGAGCCAGTTGTCCACCGCGGGCGCCAGCAGGGCCCGAAGCCTCTGCGGGCGGTGCGGGGCGGAGGCCGCGGCTCTCGTGCCGATGGTGCCGAGCACGGCCGCGTTCGCCAGGGCGCACAGCGGGAGCCAGACGGCCAGGGCCGCGACCGCCGCCACCCCGGCGACCTCGCCGCCCCCGAGGTCGAGGGGGAGGAACACGTACAGGATGGAGAGCGGCGCCGTCAGCAGCAGAGGGGCCGTGGCGAGGACGCTGTCCGGCAAGAGGAACATGGCCGCGTAGGAGACGGCGAACAGCGCCAGATAGCCCCGGGCGAGCCAGTTGCCCGAAACGAGCGCAAGGAGTCGGCGGGGGCGGGAGGCAGTCGGCATCGGTTGTTCCTCTGGTCGGTCCGTTGGTGATCTCCACGGTGGACCACGGGGCGCGCCCGGAGATGAGTACGGGTACTCACCGGGAGGGTCGCGGAATCCTCATCTACGGGGCCGTCAGCCAGTCCGTGTACCAGGTGCGGAAGTCGGGGGCCATCGGGACGAACCCGCCCCAGTCCGGGTCGAGGTGCCAGATCTGGCCGGCGTGGGGGCCGTTCAGGACGAGGCGGACGAACATGGCGCAGCCTTCTTCGGCCAGCATGAGCGTGCCCGGTGTCAGGCCCTCGGTCGGCGCGCCGATCGCCCCGGGCCGGGGCTCGGCGAGCGGGAAGGGTTCGGCGAGTCGGCCGGGACGGCGGTCGTCGCGCCACTCGCCGTCCACGGCCCAGTCGTCGTCGACGTCCGTACGGGGGGCGGTCAGGGGCATCAGCCCGTGGGCGGGCCCGGCAGGGCCGTCGCCGACCTCGGCGACGAAGGATCGGTAGTCCGCGGGCAGGCGGATGCCGTGACGCTCCTCGAAGGCCCGGATCTCGGCCTCCGGCAGCGGAGGCGCCAGCACGTACCGGTGCGTACCCGCCCCGAAACGCGTCAGCTCGGGGTCGGAGCCGGCCATCCCCCGAACCCGCGCACGAACCCACCCCGCATCCCAGCCCTTCACCCCCCGAAGGTACCCCCAAGACCGGACAGAGCCGCGCCAGGTAGCCAAGCTGCGCTCCGAGGAACCCCCGCACCCCCAGGGGTGCCCCCCATCGAGCGGAACGTGCGCGAAGTGGCGCCCCCCGCTCCCATGTCGGGGCGTTCCCCCTCACTGCGCTCCGTGGCTCATCTGAGTGCACGTTGATGTCACATCAGCCTGCCGGGGAGGGCTGGTGGCCGGCTGGTGGGCGGTCGCCGTACTCGCAGCATGGGAAGCCGCCCCCTCTCCCCCGCCACTAACCGACCCCCCACCCACCGGCCTCCGCCGCACCACACCACGGGAGCGATACCCGGCCTGCCTCTCCCGCCCACGGCCCGCAGGCCGACACCCGACCGAAGCGATACCCGAAGCCCCCACCCACCCGCCTCCGCCGCACCACACAACAGGAGCGATACCCGGACCCTCCACCCCCTCACCCGCACCCCTCACACCCACCCCGGCCACGTCCCGGGCCCTTCCGGTGGCCCGGCCGCACCCGCACCCACACACCCGGCCCACCCCATGAACCCCCCGCCGGACCTCCAAACCGGAGATCCCGCAGGTGACGGACCTCGGGCGGCGCTCGGGCTGGTGCGGCGACGACCTCACGGCCGCGCGGACCTGCTGGCCCGCGACAAGGCCGGCGCCTGTGGCGCTACAAGGGCAACGGCGGCGCGACTGGGATACGTACAACCGCCTCTTCTGACGGGCCCTCAGGTACTTGGTCGCGCCAAGTGCCTCTCCTTTCATGTTCGTTGGCCGGGCGTCGCGGATCAAGACTGCAATTTTTGCTGCCGTAACGGGACAATCTCCGGCATGACGCTTCCCTCTCGTCTCGCGCACGTGCGGTGGCTCGCCGGGGGTACCGGCACCGGCAAGTCGACCGTGGCCCGGCTCCTCGCCCAGCGGTACGGCGTCGCCGTGTACGACGGCGACCGGGCCGAGCACGACTGGCTCCGGCGCTGCGACCCCGGCCGGCATCCTCGTCTCGCCGCCCTCGGGCGGCCCGGGGCCGGCGGGGGTTCGCGGGGGCGCACCGCCGAGCAGGTGTTCCGGTCCATGCCGGGGCTGTACGGCGAGACCGTCGGCCTGCTCGTCGAGGACCTGCTGGACCTGCCCGACGACCGGATCGTCGTCGTCGACTACTTCGGCCTCCTCCCCGACCACCTCGCGCCCCTCCTCCCCACCCCCGACCACGCCGCCTTCCTCCTGCCCGAGCCCCCCTTCCGCCGCTCCGTCCTTACCGCCCGCTACGCGGACCCGGCCCGCGCCCGCGCCAACTGGGGCGACGCCGACCCCGCCGCCGCGCTCGCCCTCCGCCTGGACCGCGACGCCCTCTGGGACGCGGAAGTGCGCGCCGGCGCGGAGCGGCAGGGCCTTCCCGTGCTCCCGGTCGACGGGACCGTCCCTCCCGACGTGCTGGCCGCGCGGGTGGCCCGCGCCTTCGGCCTCGCGCCCCGCGCCCATGCGCCCGCGGGCCCAACTTCCCCCTAACGAGCGTCGGTTATCCGATTCCGGGCATACGGAGGCGGCATCCCGGTTACTCTCGGCGACGAGCCGACGACAGTGGAGGTGCCTCCTCGTGGTCAACATCCGCAGCCTTGATCCGTCCGCCTCGCCGCTGGACTACTACGGATCCGAACTCCGCCGCCTCCGCGAGGACGCCGGACTCAGCCAGAGCGACCTCGGCGGCGCCGTCTTCTGCACCGGTTCGCTGATCGGCCAGATCGAGACGGCGAAGAAGGTCCCGACCCGCGAGTTCTCCGAGCGCATCGACGCGGCGCTGATGACGGGCGGGTTCTTCACGCGCCTGGTGGGCCTGGTGCTGCGGAGCCAGCTGCCGAGCTGGTTCCAGGAGTACGCGGAGATGGAGGCGAAGGCGGCGTACATCTCGACGTACCAGTGCCAGCTCGTCTACGGCCTGCTCCAGACGCCCGCGTACGCCCGCGCTGTGCTGAGCGTCGAGTACACGGGCCGGCTTGAAGAGATGGTCGCGGCCCGGGTGGAGCGGCAGCGGATCCTGGAGCGCGAGAAGCCGCCCGTGCTGTGGGTGGTGCTGGACGAGGCTGTGCTCTTCCGCGAGATCGGCGGACGGGAGGTCATGCGGGCTCAGTTGGAGCACCTGCTCACGTTCACCCGTGAGCAGTGGGTGCAGGTCCAGGTGCTGCCGTTCGCAGCGGGGGAGCACGCGGCGGTGATGGGGTCGTTCAATGTCCTTCGGTTCGACAGCAGCAACCCTGATCTCTTCTACTCCGAGAGCTACGACGCCGGTCACATGACCGCCAATCCGCAAGTGATCAGGGAACGTTCCGTCGGTTACTCTCGCCTCCAGGCCACGGCCCTCTCCGTGGAGGAGTCGGCCGAGCTGATCGCTCGCGTCATGGAGGAACGGTATGGGCACGGTGGAGTGGCGTAAGTCGTCGTACAGCGGTTCCAGCGGCGGCGACTGCATCGAGTGCGCCCCCCTCGGCTCTGCCGCCTGGCGCAAGTCCTCGTACAGCGGCCCGAACGGCGGCGAGTGCGTCGAGGTCGCCGACCTCGCCCGCCACATCGCCGTCCGTGACTCCAAGGACCCCTCCCGCCCCCACCTCCTCGCCACCGCCGCCGCCTTCGCCGTCTTCGTCGAGGCGGCCGCGCAGGGGCGTGTCTGAGGCAGGCCCTAGGGTGCGGGGATGAGCACCAACCCCACACCCACACCCCCCTCCACCTGTTCCTGCTGCGGTGACGTCCTCGCCGACGAGCGGCGGATCGACGTCCGGTTCGGGCTGCCGGACGTCGCCTTCGAGCTGCCCGAGGAGGCCCTGCGGTCGCCGGGGCCGTCCGCGTTGCTGGCGCTCGACGGGGGCGGGTTCTTCGTGCGGTGTCTGCTGCCGGTGCGGTTGACGGGGGAGACCGAGCTGGTGATCGGGACCTGGGTGGAGGTCGACGAGACGACCTTCCTGCGGGCCGCCGAGGTGTGGGACGACGAGGCCGGCTATCCGGAGCTCGTGGTGCGCGGGCGGCTCGCGAACGCGATCCGGCCGTGGGACGAGGAGGTGCTCGGGGCGGAGTTCACCGGGCGGATCCGGGACGTCGAGGAGTTGCCGTACCTCGTGGAGGGGCACGGGCCGGAGGCGGTCCGGCTGATCGGGGACGTGTGGGACCGGGACCACGTCCTCGCCCGCTTCCCGCACCCGCTGCCGGTCGCCGTGCGGACCGATCTGGACGACGGGTGGTCGGTGGAGCGTACGGCGGGGTTCTCGGCGCGGTTCGAGAACGGCGCGGACCAGTTCGGGGCGCGGGACCGCAGCGTCGCCGTGGGGCTCTTCCAGGACACCGAGCCGGGGCGGAGCGCCGAGGGCTTCCTCGCCGCGCTCCTCCGGGGCGCCCCCGACGTGCCGGAGGGGCAGGACCACATCGAGCGGCTGCCGGGCGGCGGTGTGCGGTACGCCTTCTGGTGCACGCCGGAGGACACCGGGCGCTCGCGTCACGAGCTGACCGCCTACGTGGTGGAGCCGGACGGTTCGGCGGCCGGGCTGTTCTGCTCGTACGAGGAGCCGGAGCAGCACGCGTGGGCGCGGCACGTTTGGCGCTCGCTGCGGAGGGATGCCTGAGTTACGGGTAGCGCGTAGGGGTAAGTACGGCGGATGGAGCGATCGCCCTACCCCCGTACCCCCCGGCTCGTCCTCCGCGAGCTGGTCGGCGACGACGTGTCCGCCGTGCACGGGATCTACGGCTCCGAGGCCGTGACCGAGCACCTGAGCTTCGCGCCGCGCTCCCTGGACGAGGTGCGGGGGATCGTCGGGCGGTCGATCGAGTCGGCGCGGGCCGTGCCCCGGGAGGAGTACGCGCTGGCGGTCGTCGAGCGGGGATCGGGCGCGCTCGTGGGGTTCACGCGGCTCGCGCTCGACCCGCACCAGCAGCGTGCGGCGACCGTCGGCTTCGCGTTGCGGCCGGAGTCGTGGGGGGTCGGTTACGGGCGGGAGACCGTCGGGCTCGTCCTGGACCTGGCCTTCGGGGAGCTGGACCTGCACCGGGTGTGGGCGGCGCGGGCGCCGCTCAACACCGCCTCGGCCCGTACGCTCCTCGCCGCCGGTTTCACCGAGGAGGGGCGGATCCGGGGGCACGTGTTCGTGCGCGGGGTGTGGCGCGACTCGGTCACGTACGGGGTCCTCCGCGAGGAGTGGGCGGCGGCGCGGGGGTCCGGGCGGTGGTCCTGACGGCGCCGGCGGCTCAGAAGGAGAAGTGCTTGAGGACGGACAGGCCGCTTTCCGCCGTCCGTGCGTAGAAGGTGCGGAGTTCGGCGTGGTCCGCCGCGAGGTGGTCCCGCAGGCCGGTGTCGGTGCAGTCGGCCCACAGGCCGGTGAAGTCGGCCCGTGCGAGGAACGCCGCCGCTCGCGCCACGTCCTCCGGAGTCATCGCCAGGTGGCCGGGGCCGCCCGCGGGGTCCTCGATGTGGTCGCCGCCGAAGACGGGCAGTTCGCCGTCGGCGTCCTGGCCGCCCCGGGGGAAGTACACGTCGTGCAGCTGGAAGAAGCCGTGCGTGAGCCAGACGGCCTCTCCGGCCTCCACCCGCCGGTCCATCTCGTCGAACTCGATGTCGAAGAAGGCGTCGCAGCCCGCCTGGTCGGCGGGAACGGCGGAGGCCGGCAGCGCCTGGAAGTAGATCCACATGCTCATGGGCGGTGACGCTAGGCGTCGGCACCGACAATCTCGCGGGCCATCGCGACCAGCGCCTCCGTCGCCGGGTGCGGGAAGGCGTCGCGCCAGGCCAGGACCACGGGGAGCGGGGGTGCGTCGGGCAGGGGGCGGTAGGTGACGCCCGGGTGGGGGTGGAGGGCGGCGGTCGAGGCGGAGGAGACGCCCACGCCTCGGGCGGCGGCGATGGCGGTGAGCCAGTCGTCGGTGTTGGCGACCGTGAGGGTGCTGGTGGGGCGGGCGGGCAGCGGCCACAGGGTGAGGGTGGTCGTGCCGGAGACGGTGTTGAGGACGACGGTCTCGTCCGCGAGGTCGAGGAGGGTGAGGTCGCCGGGGCGGTCCGCCAGCGGGCTGTCGGCGGGGAGGGCGGCGACCCTCGGTTCGGTGGTGAGTTCGGCGGTGACCAGGCCAGGGGCCTCGACGGTGCCGCGCAGCAGGGCCGCGTCGACCTGGCCGCGGGCGAGGCCGGCGGTGCGGTCGTCGATGCGGAGGAGTTCGAGGGGGGTCTCCGGGTGCTCGCGCTGCCAGCGGCGCAGCAGTGGGGTGGTGTACGGGCCGTAGGCGGACCAGGCGTGGCCGAGGCGGAGCGGGCGGTGGCGCAGCCGGGCGGGGTCGACGGCGGCGTCGAAGGCGGCGAGGGCGGCGGCGGCCCGTTCGCGGAAGGCGCGGCCCTCGGCCGTGAGGGCGAGGTGGTGGGTGGAGCGGTCGACGAGCCGGGCGCCGAGGTGCCGTTCGAGGGCGGCGAGGGTGCGGGAGACGGCGGGCTGTGTGAGGTGGAGGCGGGCGGCGGCCCGGGTGAGGTTCTCCTCCTCGGCGATGGCGAGGAAGCAGCGGAGGTGGCGCAGCTCGATGCTCACGGTCATGTCTCTGGAGCATAACCGCAGGCCGATCGGCATTTCCGCTGCCGCACCCGGGCTCCGTAGCGTGGAAGCGGAATTCGGTCGTCAGGGTGCGGGGGAGTGCACTACTCTGGACTGAGGGTTTAATGGATTGGACTTCCGGGTGCGGAGGAGTGGTGGCCGTGGACAGCCAGGTGACAGCGGGGGCAGGGGCGACGGGAGTGGCCCCCGGCCCGGGCGCCGCCCCGGCCGCCGCCCCCGCCCCCGTCGCGGCCGTGGCCCCGTCGCCGGAGGTCGCGGCCCACACCGGCCGCCTCACCCGGGCCGGCCGCTCCGCCCGCTTCGGACCCGTCGCGCTCGTCGTCGCCGGCGGGCTCTCCGTCCAGTTCGGCTCGGCGATCGCCGTGCTGCTGATGCCCCGGGCCGGCGCGCTCGGTGTCGTCACGCTGCGGCTGGTGCTGGCGGCGCTCGTGCTGCTGCTGGTCTGCCGGCCGAAGGTGCGCGGCTACAGCCGCGCCGACTGGGGGACCGTCGTCGGCTTCGGCATCGCCCTCGCGGGCATGAACATGCTCTTCTACCAGTCGGTCGACCGGATCCCGCTCGGCGCCGCCGTCACCCTGGAGGTGCTCGGCCCGCTGATCCTCTCCGTCGTCGCCTCCCGCCGGCTCGTCAACCTCCTCTGGGCCGGCCTCGCGCTCGGCGGCGTCGCCCTGCTCAGCGGCGGCGGCTTCGAGCGGCTGGACCCGCTCGGCGCGGGCTTCGCGCTCGCGGCGGGCGCCATGTGGGCGGCGTACATCGTCTTCAGCGCCCGCACCGGCCGCCGCTTCCCGCAGGCCGACGGCCTGGCGCTCGCGATGGCCTTCGGCGCGGTCCTCAGCCTGCCGTTCGGCATCGCGTCGGCGGGCGACGCGCTGCTCGTACCGTCGACGATCGGCCTGGGCCTCGGCATCGCGCTGCTCTCCTCGGTGCTGCCGTACACCCTCGAAATGCTCGCCCTGCGCCGGATGCCCGCCCCCACCTTCGCCGTCCTGATGAGCCTCGAACCGGCCATCGCGGCGGCCGCCGGCTTCTTCATCCTGCACCAGGCCCTGTCGGTGACCGACGCCCTCGCCATCGCGCTCGTCATCGGCGCGAGCATCGGCGCGGTCCGCACCCAGACGGCGGCGGCCGCCCCGTAGCCGGCCCCTCGGGTACGCCCCCGGCCCCTCGGGTACGCCCCCGACCGGCCCTGTCCCGATCCTGTCGATCCCTGGCCGCCGTCCTGTTTCGGCCACCGCCCCGGCCGACGATCATGGACGCATGGCTCTTGAGATGCGCGACCGCTGCGAACGCTGCGAGACGACGGCCCTGCCGGCCGACGGCCCCGCCCGGATCTGCTCCTACGAGTGCACCTTCTGCGTGCCCTGCACGGAGGAGATGTCCGGCACCTGCCCCAACTGCGGCGGGGAACTGGTCCCGAGGCCGACCCGCCGGAGCGCCTGAGTCCGGCCGGGTTCAGCGGACGACGTCGAAGACCTGCTTCTGGATGCCGTTGGCGTACGCCTCGTGCTCGACGAGCTGCAGCTTCTGGGCGTCCTTGTCCGTCGTGCTGAAGAGGCGCTTGCCGGCGCCGAGGAGCAGCGGGAAGACCAGCAGGTGGTAGCGGTCGATCAGGCCCGCGTCGGAGAGGGCGCGGTTCAGGGTCGCGCTGCCGTGCATGATGATCGGGCCGCCCTCGGTCTCCTTCAGGGCGGCGACCTCCTCGACCGAGCGCAGGATCGTCGTCGGGCCCCAGTCGGAGACCAGGTCGTCGTCGGTGAGGGTGGTGGAGACGACGTACTTCGGCATCTCCTTGTAGTCCGCGAAGTCCGCCATGCCCGGCCACACCGGGCTGAACGCCTCGTAGCTGGCGCGGCCGAGCAGCATCGCGGTCGCCTCCTGCTGCTCGCGGCCCTTGAGCTCGTACGCCTCCGGCAGGAACTCGATGTCCTTGAAGGTCCAGCCGGCGTTCCGGTAGCCCTCCTCGCCGCCGGGGGCCTCGACGACGCCGTCGAGGGAGACGAAGGCGGAGCTGATGAGCGTGCGCATGTCGGTTCCTCTGTTCTCTGGGCCCTGCGTTCCGGTGTGTTCATGGTCTAGGACGGCGGTCCGCTCCGAAACTCATCGGCCACCGCCGGCATCTTTTTCAAGCAAGCGTGCTTGATTGTTTCTCGGATCGCTGCCATGCTCCGACTCCTCAGGACCGTCCTCACGCCCGTCCTCCCGAGGGGAGCGCACCGTGTCCGACCCCGGCGCCGTTCACGCGGTCATCGCCGACCTGTGTGCCGAAGGTGACGAACTCGATCTGCTCGTCGCGGAGTTGGACGACGACGGCTGGGCGCTCGGCACGCCCGCCGCCGGCTGGACCGTCGCCCACCAGATCGCCCATCTCGCCTGGACCGACCGGGCCGCGCTGCTCGCCGTCACCGACGCCGACGCGTTCGCCGCCGAGGTCGAGAAGGCGCTCGCCGCGCCCGGGCGGTTCGTCGACGACGGGGCGGCGGAGGGGGCCGCGCTGCCCCCGGCCGAGCTGCTCGCGCGCTGGCGGGACGGGCGGGAGCGGCTGCGGGAGGCGCTGCTCGGCGTGGCGCCGGGCGGGCGGTTCCCCTGGTACGGGCCGCCGATGAGCGCGCCGGCGATGGCGACCGCGCGGCTGATGGAGACCTGGGCGCACGCGCAGGACGTGGCCGACGCGCTCGGTGTCGTCCGGACGCCCACCGCGCGGCTGCGGCACGTCGCCTGGATCGGGCACCGGGCCCGCGGGTACGCCTACCTGGCGCGGGGCGAGCAGCCGCCCGCCGAGCCGGTGCGGGTGGAACTCGTGGCGCCGGACGGGGAGTCGTGGACGTACGGCCCCGAGGACGCCGCCCAGCGGGTCACCGGGACCGCCCTCGACTTCTGTCTGCTCGTCACCCAGCGGGTGCACCGGGACGACACCGGCCTGCGGGCCGACGGCGCCGACGCCGAGCACTGGCTCCGGATCGCCCAGGCGTTCGCCGGACCCGCCGGGGCCGGCCGGGAGCCCAAGGGAGGGGCCAGGTGACGCCGCTGCGGATCGGGAACGCGTCCGGCTTCTACGGCGACCGCTTCGACGCCGTCCGCGAGATGCTGACCGGCGGCCGGCTGGACGTCCTCACCGGCGACTACCTCGCCGAGCTGACCATGCTCATCCTCGGCCGGGACCTGCTGAAGGACCCCTCCGGCGGGTACGCGAAGACCTTCCTGCGGCAGATGGAGGACGGGCTCGGGCTCGCCCACGAGCGCGGCACCCGGATCGTCGCCAACGCCGGCGGGCTCAACCCGGCCGGGCTCGCCGACGCCCTGCGGACGCTCGCCGCGAAGCTCGGCCTGCCGACCCGGGTCGCGCACGTCGAGGGCGACCGGCTGCCGGCCGGGCCGGGCGTCCTGACCGCCAACGCCTACCTCGGCGGCGCCGGGATCGCCGCCTGTCTCGCCGCCGGCGCCGACGTCGTCGTCACCGGCCGGGTGACCGACGCGGCCCTCGTCACCGGGCCGGCGCAGTGGCACTTCGGCTGGGGCCCGGAGGAGTACGACCGGCTCGCCGGGGCCGTCGTCGCCGGGCACGTCCTGGAGTGCGGCACCCAGGCCACCGGCGGCAACTACGCCTTCTTCCGCGAGCACCCCGACCGCGCCCTCCTGCGCCCCGGCTTCCCGCTCGCCGAGCTGTACGAGGACGGGTCGGCCGTCGTCACCAAGCACCCCGGCACCGGCGGCTTCGTCGACGTCGGCACCGTCACCGCCCAGCTGCTGTACGAGACCGGCGGCGCCCGGTACGCGGGCCCCGACGCGACCGCCCGGCTCGACACCGTCCGGCTCACCCAGGACGGGCCCGACCGGGTGCGGATCGACGGGGTGCGGGGCGAGGCGCCGCCGCCCACCCTCAAGGCGGGCCGCTGCCGGCTCGGGGGCCATCGCAACGAGGTCGTCTTCGTCCTCACCGGGCTCGACGTCGACGCCAAGGCCGCGCTCGTCCGCGAGCAGGTCGGCGCCGCGCTCGCCGCCGACCCGCCCGCCGAGGTCCGCTGGGAGCTGGCCCGCACCGACCGGGAGGACGCGGCCACCGAGGAGACCGCCAGCGCCCTGCTCCGGCTCGTCGTCCGCGACCAGGACCCCGGGAAGGTCGGCCGGACCGTGACGGGCGCGGCGATCGAGCTGGCCCTCGCCAGCTACCCCGGCTTCCACGTCACCGCCCCGCCCGGCAAGGGCGCCCCCTACGGCGTCTTCGAGACCGCGTACGTGCCCGCCGCCGACGTGCCGCACACGGCGGTCCTGCCCGACGGGACCCGCGTCGCCGTCCCCGCACCGGCGCGGACCCGCGCCCTGGAGGCCGTACCCGAGCCGGAGCTGCCGCCGGCGCCGCCGGCGGGCACCGTGGTCCGTGCCCCGCTCGGGCGGATCGCGGGGGCCCGCAGCGGCGACAAGGGCGGCGACGCGAACGTCGGCGTGTGGGTGCGGACGGAGCGGGAGTGGCGGTGGCTCGCCCACACCCTGACCGTCGACCTCTTCCGCGAACTCCTGCCGGAGACGGCCTCGTCGGAGGTCACCCGCCATGTGCTGCCCAACCTGCGGGCCCTGAACTTCACCGTCGCCGGGCTCCTCGGCGAGGGCGTCGCCTCCCAGGCCCGCTTCGACCCGCAGGCCAAGGCCCTCGGCGAATGGCTCCGCTCCCGGCACGTCGACGTACCCGCCGAGCTGCTGTGACCGCCCGCCCCGACCTCCCGGAGGAACCGTCGTGACCGTCCTCGCCTCCGCCCTCGACACCGGCGGACCCGACTACCAGGACCATCGGGCCGCGATGCTGGAGAAGCTCGCCGCCCTCGACGCCGAGCACGCCAAGGCCCTCGCGGGCGGCGGCGAGAAGTACACCGCGCGGCACCGGAAGCGCGGCAAGCTGCTGGCCCGCGAGCGGATCGAGCTGCTCGTCGACCCCGACTCGCCGTTCCTGGAGCTGTCCCCGCTCGCCGCCTGGGGCAGCGCCTACCCCGTGGGCGCGTCGCTGGTCACCGGCATCGGCGTCGTCGAGGGCGTCGAGTGCCTGATCACCGCGAACGACCCGACCGTGCGCGGCGGCGCCTCCAACCCGTGGACGCTGAAGAAGGCGCTGCGCGCCAACGAGATCGCGTACGCCAACCGGCTCCCGGTGATCTCGCTGGTCGAGTCCGGCGGCGCCGACCTGCCCTCCCAGAAGGAGATCTTCATCCCGGGCGGGGCGCTCTTCCGCGACCTCACCCGGCTCTCGGCCGCCGGCATCCCGACGGTCGCGGTCGTCTTCGGCAACTCGACGGCCGGCGGCGCGTACGTGCCCGGCATGTCCGACCACACGGTGATGATCGAGGAGCGGTCGAAGGTCTTCCTCGGCGGGCCGCCGCTGGTGAAGATGGCGACCGGCGAGGAGAGCGACGACGAGTCGCTGGGCGGCGCGGCGATGCACGCGCGCGTGTCCGGGCTCGCCGACCACTACGCCGTCGACGAGGCGGACGCGATCCGGCAGGCCCGCCGGATCGTCGCCCGGCTCAACCACCGCAAGGCGCACCCGGATCCGCCGCTCGCGCAGCCGCCGAGGTACGACGCGGAAGAGCTGCTGGGGATCGTGCCCGGCGACCTCAAGACGCCGTTCGACCCGCGCGAGGTGATCGCCCGGATCGTCGACGGCTCCGACTTCGACGAGTTCAAGCCGCTGTACGGGGCCTCGCTGGTGACCGGCTGGGCGAGCCTGCACGGCTATCCGGTGGGGATCCTCGCCAACGCGCAGGGCGTGCTGTTCTCCGCCGAGTCGCAGAAGGCCGCGCAGTTCATCCAGCTGGCGAACCAGCGGGACATCCCGCTGCTCTTCCTCCACAACACCACCGGCTACATGGTCGGCAGGGAGTACGAGCAGGGCGGCATCATCAAGCACGGCGCGATGATGATCAACGCGGTGGCGAACTCGAAGGTCCCGCACCTCTCCGTCCTCATGGGGGCGAGCTACGGCGCCGGGCACTACGGCATGTGCGGCCGGGCGTACGACCCCCGGTTCCTCTTCGCCTGGCCCAGCGCCAAGTCCGCCGTCATGGGGCCGCAGCAGCTCGCCGGGGTGCTGTCGATCGTGGCGCGGGCGTCGGCGGCGGCGAAGGGGCAGCCGTACGACGAGGAGGCGGATGCCGGTCTGCGGGCGCTGGTCGAGGCGCAGATCGAGTCCGAGTCGCTGCCGGTCTTCCTCTCCGGCCTGCTCTACGACGACGGGGTCATCGACCCCCGCGACACCCGCACCGTCCTCGGGCTGTGCCTGTCCGCGATCCACACGGCACCGGTCGAGGGCGCGCGCGGCGGCTTCGGCGTCTTCCGAATGTGAGGCGAATGTGAGTCCCCAGGTGATTTCCACTCTCCTCGTCGCGAACCGTGGCGAGATCGCCTGCCGCGTCTTCCGCACCTGCCGTGAGCTGGGCATCTCCACCGTCGCCGTGTACTCGGACGCCGACGCGGACGCCCTGCACGTGCGGGAGGCGGACGCGGCGGTACGGCTGCCGGGGGCCGCTCCCGCGCAGACGTATCTGCGCGGTGACCTCGTGGTGGCGGCGGCGCTCGCCGCGGGCGCGGACGCCGTCCACCCCGGCTACGGCTTCCTCTCCGAGAACGCGGACTTCGCCCGGGCCGTGACCGCGGCCGGGCTGGTGTGGATCGGGCCGCCGCCGGAGGCCATCGAGGCGATGGCCTCGAAGACCCGGGCGAAGGAGCTGATGGGCGTCGCCCCGCTCACCGACGTGACGCCGGACGACCTGCCCGTCCTGGTGAAGGCGGCGGCGGGCGGCGGCGGGCGCGGCATGCGGGTGGTCCGCGAACTCGACGATCTGGACGCCGCGTTGAAGGCCGCCTCGGCCGAGGCGGAGAGCGCCTTCGGGGACGGCGAGGTGTTCGTCGAGCCGTACGTGGAGAACGGCCGCCACGTCGAGGTGCAGGTCCTCGCCGACGCCCACGGCACGGTCTGGACCCTCGGCACCCGCGACTGCTCGCTCCAGCGCCGCCACCAGAAGGTGATCGAGGAGGCCCCGGCGCCCGGCCTGCCGCCCGCGCTCGCCGACGAGCTGGCCGAGCGGTCGGTGGCGGCGGCGAAGGCCGTCGGGTACGTCGGCGCGGGCACGGTGGAGTTCCTGGTCGCGGGCGCGCGGGCGCACTTCCTGGAGATGAACACCCGCCTCCAGGTCGAGCACCCGGTGACGGAGGAGGTGTACGGCACCGACCTCGTCGCCCTCCAGATCGCCGTCGCCGAGGGCACCCCGCTCCCGCCGGAGCCGCCCGAGCCCCGGGGCCACGCGGTCGAGGCCCGGCTGTACGCGGAGGACCCGACGGCGGGCTGGGCCCCGCAGACCGGCACCCTGCACGCCTTCGGGGTGACCGGCGTGCGCCTGGACACCGGGTACGCCTCCGGGGACACCGTGCCGGTGCACTACGACGCCATGCTCGCGAAGGTCGTCGCGCACGCGCCGACCCGCGCCGAGGCGGTCCGCCGGCTCGCCCACGCCCTCGAACGGGCCGTGATCCACGGGCCCGTCACCAACCGCGACCTCCTCGTCGCCTCCCTGCGGCACCCCGGCTTCCAGGACGCCGGCCGGCTCGACACCGGCTTCTACGGCCGGCACCTGGACGAGCTGACCCGCCCGCGCGCCGGAGAGGCGCACGCGGCCGTCGCCGCCGCCCTCGCGGACGCGGCCCGCAACGGCGGCCGGTTCGGCGGCGGTTGGCGGAACGTGCGCTCCGGGGAGCAGACCAAGACGTACGGGGGCCACGAGGTCCGCTACCGGCCCACCCGGGACGGCGGTTACGAGGTGGCGGCCCCCGAGGGCGTCCGGGTCGTGCGGGCCGCACCCGATCGCGTGCGGCTCGAAGTGGCGGGCGTCGTCCGGGACTTCGAGGTGGCCTCGGACGACTCCGGGACCGTCCACGTCGGCCCGTACCGCCTCACCCCCAGCCCCCGCTTCACCGACCCGCGCGAGCGGACCCTCCCCGGGTCGCTCCTCGCGCCCATGCCCGGCACCGTCGTCCGGCTCGCGGACGGCCTCGCCGTCGGCGACCGGGTCGAGGCGGGGCAGCCCCTGCTCTGGCTGGAGGCGATGAAGATGGAGCACAAGGTCGCCGCTCCCGCCTCCGGCACGCTCACCGCGCTCCACGCCGCCCCCGGCCGCCAGGTCGAGGTCGGTGCCCTGCTCGCCGTCGTACAGACCGATCCCGTCGTACAGACCGATGCACAGGAGGACCAGACCGTATGAGCACCGACATCGAGCCCCGCGAGCACACCGAGCTCCGCGCCGCCGTCTCCGCGCTCGGCCGCCGCCACGGTCCCGGCTTCGACCGGGCCGCCCTCTGGGCGGAGGCCGGCAAGCTCGGCTATCTGGGCGTGAACCTGCCGGAGGAGTACGGCGGCGGGGGCGGCGGCATGGCCGAGCTGTCCATCGTCCTGGAGGAGGCGGGCGCCGCCGGGGCCCCGCTCCTGATGATGGTCGTCTCGCCCGCGATCTGCGGCACGGTCATCTCCCGCTTCGGCACCGACGGGCAGAAGGAGGCGTGGCTGCCCGGGCTCGCCGACGGCTCGAAGACCATGGCGTTCGGCATCACCGAGCCCGACGCCGGCTCCAACTCCCACCGCATCACCACCACCGCGACCCGCACCGAGGACGGCTGGGTCCTCAACGGCCGGAAGGTCTTCGTCTCGGGCGTCGACATCGCCGACGCGACCCTGATCGTCGGCCGCACCTCGGACGCCCGCACCGGCAGCCTCAAGGCGTGCCTGTTCATCGTCCCGCGCGACACCCCCGGCTTCGGGCGGCGGCACATCGAGATGGAACTCGACGCGGACGAGAAGCAGTTCGAGCTGACCCTGGACGACGTGCACCTCCCGGCGGACGCGCTCGTCGGCGACGAGGACGCGGGGCTGCTGCAGCTCTTCGCGGGGCTCAACCCGGAGCGGATCATGACGGCCGCCTTCGCGATCGGCATGGGCCGGTACGCCCTCGACCGGGCCGTCGCGTACGCCAAGGAGCGGCAGGTCTGGAAGGCGCCCATCGGCGCCCACCAGGCCATCGCCCACCCGCTCGCGCAGGCCCACATCGAGCTCGAACTCGCCCGCCTGATGATGCAGAAGGCGGCGAAGCTGTACGACGCGGGCGACGACCTCGGGGCCGGCGAGGCCGCCAACATGGCGAAATACGCGGCGGGCGAGGCGTGCGTGAAGGCGGTCGACACCGCCGTGCACACCCTCGGCGGCAACGGCCTCACCAAGGAGTTCGGCCTCGCCCGGCTGATCCCGGCGTCCCGGGTGGCCCGGATCGCCCCGGTCAGCCGCGAGATGGTCCTGAACTTCGTCTCGACCCACTCCCTGGGTCTGCCCAAGTCGTACTGAATCCGGGATTCCGCACGCCGGTTGTGAAGGTCGTGTGTACGATCCACGGCCACGGCACTCCGCTCGGTGCCGTCGTCCCTTCAGGCCCTGGAGTCGCGCGTGTACCCGCAGACCAACCCGTACCAGCCCGCCCCGGCGTGGCAGCCCCCGCGCCGGTGGTGGCAGCACCCGGCGCTGATCATCACGCTGCTCGTGGTGCTCCCGCCGGCGGGCATCGGCCTGGCGTGGCTGGGCCGGTGGACGACCCGGACCAAGATCGTGGCGTCGGTCCTCTCCGGCCTGTGGTTCCTGCTGATCCTGGTCAGCGAGCCGGAGAAGGAGAAGACGCCGGGCGACGACCCGAAGCCGGCGGTGACGGCGTCGGCGACGGCCACCCCGACGCCGACTCCGACGCCGACGCCGACTCCGACCGTGGAGCCGACCACCGGTTCGCCGACCCCGGAGCCGACGACCGAGGCCCCCACGCCGACGCCCACCCCGACGCCGGAGCCCACGACCGAGCCGCCCACCATGAAGGCCCCCGAGCCGACCACGCAGGCCCCGAAGCCCGCGCCCACCACCCCGAAGCCCACCCCGAAGCCGGTCCAGACGACCCAGCCCCCGGAGACGGCCGAGCCGGAGCCCGAGGTCTACTACGCCAACTGCACGGCCGTCCGCGCCGCCAACGCCGACCCCATCCGCATCGGGGACCCCGGCTACGGCAGCCACCTGGACCGCGACGGCGACGGCATCGCCTGCGAGTGACCCGCCCGGACGGGGTCGCCGCCGATAAACCATGCAGGCGTGCTTGATTGTTTTACGGAGGGCTGCCAGGGTCTCCCCAAGCGGTGCCCACACGGGCGATCCTGGCGACCACCTTCCACCTCTCCAGGGGGTCACGCATGGTGTTCCACAGCGAGTACGAGCCCGTCCCCACCCTGTCCCTCCCCATCCACGACGCCGTCCTCGGCGGGGCCGCCGCCTTCGGTGACGCGCCCGCCCTGGTCGACGGGGCCGGGGAGCTGTCCCTGTCGTACGCGCAGGTGGACGCCTTCCACCGGCGGGTCGCCGCCGGGCTCGCGGAGGCCGGGGTGCGGAAGGGGGACGTGCTCGCGCTGCACAGCCCCAACACCGTGCTCTTCCCGATCGCGTTCTACGCCGCCACCCGCGCCGGCGCCTCCGTCACCACCGTCCACCCGCTGGCCACGCCCGAGGAGTTCGCCAAGCAGCTGCGCGACTCGGCGGCGCGCTGGATCGTCACCGTCTCGCCGCTGCTGCCGGCCGCCCGGGCCGCCGCCGAACTGGCGGGCGGCGTCGAGGAGATCTTCGTCTGCGACGCGGCGCCCGACGGCGAGGGCGTGCGCTCCCTCCAGGCGTTCCTCGGTTCGACCGCGCCCGAGCCGGAGATCGCCGTCGATCCCGCCGAGGACGTCGCCGCCCTGCCGTACTCCTCCGGCACCACCGGCGTCCCCAAGGGCGTGATGCTCACCCACGCCTCCATCGCGACCAACCTGGCGCAGCTGGATCCGCTGATCCCGATGGGGCCGGGCGACCGCATCCTGGCGATCCTGCCCTTCTTCCACATCTACGGGCTCACGGCCCTGATGAACGCGCCGCTCCGCAAGGGCGCCACCGTCGTCGTCCTGCCCCGCTTCGAGCTCGACACCTTCCTCGGCGCGATCCAGAAGCACCGGATCAACGGCCTGTACGTGGCTCCGCCGATCGTGCTCGCGCTCGCCAAGCACCCGGCCGTCGCCGACTACGACCTGTCCTCGCTGGAGTACATCGTCTCGGCCGCCGCCCCGCTCGACGCGGCGCTCGCCGAGGCGTGTTCGGCGCGGCTCGGGCTGCCGCCGGTGCGGCAGGCGTACGGGATGACCGAGCTGTCCCCGGGCACCCACGTCACCCCGCTCGCCGCCGACAGCCCGCCGCCCGGCACCGTCGGGAAGCTGCTGCCCTCCACCGAGCTGCGGATCCTCTCCCTCGACGACCCGGCGAAGGACGCCGCGCCGGGCGAGGAGGGCGAGATCGCCGTCCGGGGACCGCAGGTGATGAAGGGGTACCTGGGGCGGCCGGACGCGACCGCCGAGATGATCGACGCCGACGGGTGGGTGCACACCGGCGACATCGGCCGGGTCGACGCCGACGGCTGGCTCTACGTCGTCGACCGGGTGAAGGAACTCATCAAGTACAAGGGCTTCCAGGTCGCCCCGGCCGAGCTGGAGGCCCTGCTCCTCACCCACGAGGGCGTCGCCGACGCCGCCGTCGTCGGGGTGACGGACGCCGAGGGGACGGAGATACCCAAGGCGTTCGTGGTGCGCCAGCCGGCCGCGCCCGGGCTGACCGCCGAGGAGGTCATGGCCCATGTGGCCGCCCGCGTCTCCCCGTACAAGAAGGTCCGGGCCGTCGAGTTCATCGAGGCGGTGCCCCGGGCCGCCTCCGGAAAGATCCTGCGCCGCGAGCTGCGAGAGAGCTGAGGACCGTCCATGACCCTGGTCGCCGTCACCGAGGAGCGGGGGATCGTCACCCTCGCCCTCGACTCCCCGGACACCCGCA
This sequence comes from Streptomyces sp. NPDC058955, assembly GCF_042741435.1. Lineage (NCBI taxonomy): Bacteria > Bacillati > Actinomycetota > Actinomycetes > Kitasatosporales > Streptomycetaceae > Streptomyces > Streptomyces sp. NPDC058955. The sequence goes on from NZ_JBHYKM010000002.1 coordinate 173,242, forward strand.
ACGCCCTGTCGGCCGCGCTCGTCGCCGAACTCGGCGAGGCGCTGGCGGCGGCCGGGAAGGACCCCGCCGTGCGGGCGGTGGTGCTCACCCACACGGGCACCACGTTCAGCGCGGGCGCGGACCTGAAGGCGCCGCCGAGCCCGTACGTCTTCGTGGACCTGCTCCGGCAGGTCGTGGAGCTGCCCAAGCCGGTCGTCGGGCACGTCACGGCCGGCGGCCGCGCCCGCGCGGGCGGCCTCGGACTGCTGGGCGCCTGTGACATCGTGGTGGCGGGGGAGGGGGCGGACTTCGCGCTCACCGAGGTACGGATCGGGGTGGCGCCGGCGGTGATCTCGCTGACCCTGCTGCCGCGCCTCGAACCGAGGGCGGCGGCCCGCCACTACCTGACCGGCGAGCGGTTCGGCGTCCCCGAGGCGCGGGCCATGGGCCTCGTCACGGCCGGCGACGACGAGCTCGGCGCCATCCTGGACGGTCTGCGGGCCGGCTCGCCGCAGGGGCTGCGCGAGTCGAAGCGGCTGGTCACCGCTAGAGTCCTGGAGACCTTCGAGCGCGACGCGGAGGAACTCGTGCAGAGATCGGCCACGCTCTTCGCCTCCGCCGAGGCGCGCGAGGGCATGACGGCCTTCCTCGAACGACGGGACCCCGAATGGCGGCTGTGACCGCGCCCCGGCAGGACGGACCCGCGGCGTCCGACCGGAGCCCCAAGCAGGACCGGAGCCGCGCCACCCGGCAGCGGCTCCTGGAGGCCGCCGTGGCCTGTCTCGCCGAGTACGGCTGGGCGGGCTCCACGGTGGCCGTGGTCGCCGAGCGGGCGGGGGTGTCGCGGGGCGCCGCCCAGCACCACTTCCCGACCCGCGAGGACCTGTTCACGGCGGCCGTCGAGTACGTCGCGGAGGAGCGCTCGCACGCCCTGCGGGCGCTGCCCACCGACGACCGGGCGCAGACCGTCGCCGCGCTCGTCGGCCTCTTCACCGGGCCCCTCTTCCGGGCCGCGCTCCAGCTGTGGGTGGCGGCCGCGCACGAGGACCAGCTCCGCGACCGGGTCGCGGCGCTGGAGGCCCGGGTGGGGCGCGAGTCGCTCCCGATCCCCGGCCCGCTGCTCGGCCCCCTCGGGTCGCGG
>NZ_JBHYKM010000002.1:174371-189408 GCF_042741435.1 Streptomyces sp. NPDC058955
CCGCGGGCTGCGCGCCCTCACCCTCGCCCCCCACCTCCGCCCCCGCGCCGGCGGGGGGGGGGGCCCCGCCCCCCCCCCCCCCCCCCCGGGGGGGGCCCGCGCCCCCCCAGGCCCGGGTGGGCCGCGAGTCGCACCGGATCGCCGTCGAGCTGCTCGGCGCCGACGAGTCGCGGCCCGGCGTGCGGGAGACCGTCCAGGGCCTCCTCGACATGGGCCGCGGCCTCGGCCTGGCCACGCTGCTCACCGACGACACGACCCGCCGCGACCGGGTGGTCGCCCAGTGGGCCCGGCTGATCGACGAGGCCCTGGCCGACGCGTAGGGGAGCCGGACGCGCGGGGAGTCAGCGGACGCCGAAGCGGTCCGCCCAGGCGGCGACGTCGGACGGCGTCGCGTTGCCGCCGCAGACCACCAGGCCCAGGCGGGCGCCGGGGCCGACCCGGTCGAGGACCGTGCGGGCCGCCGGGAGGAGGCAGCCGGCGGCGGGCTCGGCCCAGACCTTGGCGTGTTCGGCGAGGTCGAGGGTGCCGCGGACGGCCTCCGCGTCGGACACCGTGATCACGTCCTCGACCAGCGCGGCCACGTGCGCGTGGGTGAGCGCCGAGACCGTGGGGGCGCTCAGCGTGCTGACCACCGACGTCAGCTCGACCGGCACCGGTCCGCCCGCCGCCAGCGCCGCCGCCATGGCGTCCGCGCCGACCGTCTCCACGCCCCAGATCCGCACGCCGGGGCGGCGGGCCCGCAGGGCGGTGGCGACGCCGGAGACCAGCGCCCCGCCGCCGATGCTGACGAGGACGTCGGTGAGGTCCCCGGCGTCCTCGGCCATCTCCAGGCCCACCGTGCCCTGGGCGGCGACGACGAGCGGGTCGTCGAAGGGGTGGACGAGGGTGAGGCCCTCGTCGCACAGCTCCTCCATGAGGGCGAAGGCTTCCTTCATGGTGTCGGCGACGCGCACCTCGGCCCCGGCGGCCCGGGCGCGGTCGACGGCCCGGGCGGGCGCGGACCGGGGCATGACGACGGTGGCGCGGACGCCGAGCGCGCCGGCCATGACGGCGACCCCGATGCCGTGGTTGCCGCCGCTGACGGCGACGACGCCCGCCGCGCGCTCGGCCGGAGCGAGCGCGAGGAGTTTGGCGGCGGCCCCGCGGGCCTTGAACGAGCCGGTGCGCTGGAGGAGTTCCAGCTTGACGGTGACGTCGGCGCCGAGCAGTTCGGTCAGTCCGGGGCTGGGGAGGGTCGGGGTCCGTACGACGTGTCCGGTGAGGCGTTCGGCTGCGGCTTCGACGTCCGCGACGGTGATCAGCACGCCGTCCACTGTGCCGTACGCCTCCGCCCGGGCGACAGGTCAGACGCCCGGGATCTCCCGCGCCCGGAAGGCGTCCCGCACCGCCGCGGCCGCCTGCGTGCCGTACATGCTCTGCGCGGTGGCGATCGTGGTGCGGGCGGCGGCCTCGAAGCTGGTGTCGGGCGCGAAGCCGAACTGGGCGTTGACGATGATCCGGTCGGCGGTGCGGGCGCCGAGGGCCTTGCGGATGTCGAAGAGGGCGCGGGACCAGATCTCGCCGTCCGCGTGGACCTCGCCCTCGCGGTCGGCGTAGGTCTTGGTGCCGTCGAGGCGGCGCAGGCAGTGCGGGGCGGCGCTGTAGCCGGTGGCGTCCCAGTCGGCGACGCACGCCTCGTCGGCCTTCATCGGCCAGCCGTACTTCTGGACGGCGTGGTTGCCGACGGCGACGGCGAGGTAGTCGCCGAAGGCCTCGCCGATGGAGCCGGCCTCGACGGAGGTGCCGAAGCCGGGGACCTGGGCGTGGTGCACGGCGTGGCCGTACTCGTGGAGGATCACCTCGGCGTCCTCGGCGTCGTCCACGCCGCCCTTGCCGAAGCGGATCTCGGCCTTCTTGTCGGTGAAGTAGGAGTTGTCGGCGCCCCACTGGTTGAGGCGGACGGGCTGGACGCGGTCGTTGGCGCCGCGCAGCTCGGTGCCGAAGCCGAGGCTCTGCAGGTACTCCTGGCCCTCGTTGACCCAGAAGTACGCCATGACCTGCTCGAACTCGTCGTCGGAGCGGTCGTACGAGGCGGCCAGGGCGACCTTCGCCGGGTTGCCGGTCTCGGAGCGGACGGCGGCCCACTTCCCGGAGAGGCCGCCGCTCGCGTCGAGGTTGCGGAGGGTGGCGAGGGCGTAGGCGGAGGCGGGGACGTCGGTCGCCGCGTCCTTGTGGTCGGCGAGGTTCTGGTCGCCGGTGGCCTGGACGGGGTTGACCATGAAGACCCGGGCCTGCGGCGCGGGCGCGGGGGCGGCGGCGCCGGCCGTGGCCGCGGGGGTCAGCGAGGCGGCGGCCAGGGTGACGACGGCGGCGGCCAGGAGGCGGCGGGTGGTGCGGCGGGCGGTCATGGACATCCTCCTGCGCGGGGACGCGGCGACGAGATGATTGGCATGCGCGTGACATGCAAGGCGGCGATCTTCGCGTACGAGCCGCCCCCACGGCCAGACCCCGACCCCCTCGATCCGCTGTGACGCGGGCCACAGGCGAACGGCGCCCTCCGCAGTAGTCTGGTCCCATGCCTCTGCTCGTACGCCGCCGTCACGTGGACTTCGTCCGCGTCACGAGCATGAGCTGTCGCCGCGCTGCCTGACCCGAGGGGCCCCCACAAGCCCGCCCCGGAGGTCCCTGAACAGACCCCTGTCGACCGGCACCCGTGGCCCCCGCCCCACCCCGGCGGCCGCCCCGGGACCCGTACACCCCGCGGACGCATCCATGACCCTCAGTGCACCCACCGCCGCTCCCTCCTCCTCGTCGTCGTACCCCTCGCAGCTCCCCATCGTCGACCTCTCGGCCGCCGACCGGGGCCCGCACGCCCGCCGGCTGCTCCACGCCCAGCTGCACTCCGCCGCCCACGACGTCGGCTTCTTCCAGCTCGTCGGACACGGTGTGACCGAGGCCGAGACCCGGGCCCTCACCGACGCCATGCACGCCTTCTTCGCCCTCCCCGAGGCCGACCGGCGCGCCGTCGACAACCTCAACTCGCCGCACTTCCGCGGCTACACCCGGGTCGGCGACGAGCGGACCGGCGGCTCCCGCGACTGGCGCGACCAGCTCGACATCGGCGCCGAGCGGCCCGCCCGCGCCCCCGCGCCCTGGGAGCCCCCGTACTGGTGGCTGGAAGGCCCCAACCAGTGGCCCGAGGCCCTGCCCGAGCTGCGCACCGCCGCCCTGCACTGGATCGACCGGCTCAGCGGCGTCGCCGAGAAGCTGCTGCGCGAGCTGCTCGCCTCGATCGGCGCCCGCGAGGACTTCTACGCCGACATCTTCGGGCCCCGCGCCCACCCGCACCTCAAGCTGGTCCGCTACCCCGGCAGCAGCGGCGACGGCGACGACCAGGGCGTCGGCGCCCACAAGGACTACGGCTTCCTGACCCTGCTGCTCCAGGACCAGGTCGGCGGACTCCAGGTGCAGCGGGAGGACGGGAACTTCCACGACGTGCCGCCGCTGCCCGGCGCCTTCGTCGTCAACCTCGGCGAACTCCTCGAAGTCGCGACGAACGGCTATCTGGTCGCCACCAACCACCGGGTGGTCTCCCCGCCCGGCGCGACGGAACGGTTCTCCGTCCCGTTCTTCTACAACCCGCGGCTCGACGCCCGGATCGCCCCGCTCGACTTCCCGTACGCCGACCGGGCGCCGGGCGTCACGGTCGACCCGGCGAACCCGCTCTTCGCCGAGTACGGCCGCAACGAGCTGAAGGGGAAGGTCCGCGCGCACCCGCTGGTCGCGGCGCGTCACCACGCGGACCTCCTCCTCAGCCAGGACCAGCCGCTCTAGCGGCGCCCGGTCCGAAGGAAGGCCGTGGCCTAGCCGGCGATGTCCGCGTATCCCTCGATCTCGCGCGGGTCCCGCTGGCCGGGGCCCGTGTAGCGGGCCGACGGGCGGACCAGGCGGCCGGTGCGCTTCTGCTCCAGGATGTGCGCCGACCAGCCGGCCGTCCGGGCACAGGTGAACATCGACGTGAACATGTGCGCCGGGACCTCGGCGAAGTCCAGCACGATCGCCGCCCAGAACTCGACGTTCGTCGCGAGGACCCGGTCCGGACGGCGGCTGTGCAGCTCCTCCAGGGCGGCCTTCTCCAGCGCGGCGGCCACCTCGTAGCGCGGCGCGTCCAGCTCCTTCGCGGTACGGCGGAGCACCCGGGCGCGCGGGTCCTCGGCGCGGTAGACGCGGTGGCCGAAGCCCATCAGGCGCTCGCCCTTGTCGAGGGCCTGCTTCACGTAGGCGACGGCGTCGCCGGTCCGCTCGATCTCCTCGATCATGCCGAGGACGCGGGAGGGGGCGCCGCCGTGCAGCGGGCCGGACATGGCGCCGACGGCACCGGAGAGCGAGGCGGCCACGTCGGCGCCGGTGGAGGCGATGACGCGGGCGGTGAAGGTGGAGGCGTTCATGCCGTGCTCGGCGGCCGACGTCCAGTAGGCGTCGACGGCCTTGACGTGCTTCGGGTCCGGCTCGCCGCGCCAGCGGATCATGAACCGCTCGACGACCGACTCGGCCTTGTCGATCTCGCTCTGCGGCACCATCGGGAGGCCCTGGCCGCGCGCCGACTGGGCGACGTAGGAGAGGGCCATGACGGCGGCGCGGGCGAGGTCGTCGCGGGCCTGCTCGGCGGAGATGTCGAGGAGCGGTTTCAGGCCCCACACCGGGGCGAGCATGGCGAGCGCGGACTGCACGTCGACCCGGATGTCGCCGGAGTGGACCGGGATCGGGAAGGGCTCGGCGGCCGGCAGACCGGGGTTGAACGCGCCGTCGACGAGCAGACCCCACACGTTGCCGAAGGAGACGTGGCCGACGAGATCCTCGATGTCGACCCCGCGGTAGCGCAGCGCGCCGCCTTCCTTGTCGGGTTCGGCGATCTCGGTCTCGAACGCGACGACTCCTTCGAGGCCCGGTACGAAGTCGGACATCAGGCGGCTCCCTCTATCGATGATCGATCAACCTACGGCGGTCGCTGGTGGGACTGAACAGTCATCCAGCCGTTGAGTCTGTACGGTTCCGATGATGCGGGGAAGCGTGACATCCGGCACACTGCGCCGAACCGGCGACGAAGGATTGGCGCCACGCCGTGGCGGGCACACTGGGGTGCTGCGGCAGGATGGCCCCGTGACCGACGCCCTGGATCCCGCCGCCATGCGCGAGCAGTACCGCACCAAGGAACTGACCGCGGCCGACCTCGCACCCGAACCGATGCAGCAGTTCGGGTCCTGGTTCAAGGAGACCGCCGCCAGTCCGGCGATCCACGAGCCGAACGCGATGATCGTCTCGACCGCGACCCCCGAGGGCCGCCCCTCGTCCCGCACGGTCCTGCTCAAGCACTACGACGACGCCGGCTTCGTCTTCTTCACCAACTACGGCTCCCGCAAGGGCACCGAGCTGGCCGCCAACCCGTACGTCTCGCTGCTCTTCCCCTGGCACCCGCTGGCCCGCCAGGTGATCGTCACCGGCCGCGCGGCCCGCACCGGCCGCGACGAGACCGCCGCCTACTTCCGCACCCGCCCGCACGGCTCCCAGCTGGGCGCCTGGGCGAGCGAGCAGTCCTCGGTCATCGAGTCCCGCGAGGAGCTGCTGGCCCGCTACGAGGACCTGGCCACCCGCTACCCGGACACCGAACAGGTGCCGGTCCCGCCGCAGTGGGGCGGCTTCCGCGTCGTCCCGGAGACCGTCGAGTTCTGGCAGGGCCACGAGAACCGCCTCCACGACCGCCTGCGCTACGTCCGCGGGGCGGACGGCTGGCGCGTGGAGCGCCTGGCTCCCTGAATTCCGCCGGAGAACGCAGACGACCCGTGGGCCTTTGGTCCCGTCCGCCTAGGTTCGGACGGGAGCCGGCCGGACTTACCGGCGGCCCACGGGTCGGGTGACTGCTTGGGTTTCGGCAGCTGGCCTGCCGAGGTGCACATCGTGCGACGGCAGGCCTTAGCCCGCAGTCACCTCACGAGTCCGAAAAGAAACCATTTTTTCGGATCACCTCCTTTCGCGTGTACCCACACCTTACGAACCCCCCGGGAGCGCGACAAGCGATTTAAGCGCCGGGATTCCCGGGACTCCCGAGACCGCCGTGACGCGGCTCAGACGTCCCGCCGACGCAGGGACCACCAGCCCGCCAGGAGGGCCGCCGCCGTCCAGAGGGCCGTGACGCCGAGGCCCGTCCAGGGGCCCAGATCGCCGACGGGGGTCTGCTGGAGGGCCTGGCTCCCGGCGCGGTCCGGGAGGTACTGGGCCGTGCGGGGCGAGACGTCGCCGACGAGGAACGGGAGCACCAGCAGCGCCGGGACGAGGATGCTCAGCGAGCCGACCGCGCTGCGGAGCAGGAACGTCAGCCCGAAGGCGAGCAGGGCCATCAGGGCCAGGTACACGCCGGCGCCGACACAGCCCCGCACGGCGCCCGGAGCGCCGATGCCGATCGCGTACGCGCCGGCGAACGCCTGGCCCGCGAAGAACGCGGCGAACGACGTCACCAGGCCCACGGCGAGCGCCGCCCCGCCGACGACCGCCGCCTTCGCCGCGTACAGCAGGCCCCGGCGCGGCACGGCGGCCAGCGAGTTCCGCAGGGCGTTGTTCAGATACTCGGAGGAGACGGCGGTGGCGCCGAAGGCGACGGCCGCGATCTGGGCGTAGACGGTGTGGAACAGGGCCCGGAAGACCGGATCGCCCTTGCCGTCCGGCTCGGGCCCGCCCACGCTCACGTACAGCGCCAGGTTCATCGCGAGGCCGACCGCGAGGACGGCGACGAGCGAACCGAAGCTCGACCGGGCCGAACGGACCTTGATCCACTCGGAGTTCAGGGCCGTCCGGACGGTGACCGCGCGAGCGGGGGCGGGGGTGGCCACGGTGGCGGGAGCGGCGGCGGTGGCGGTGGGCACGGTCGGACCTCCTGGGGCGGTGCGGTGCGGTGCGGTGCGGTCGGGCGGTCGGGCGGTCGGGCGGCGGTTCAGACGTCCCGCCGACGCAGGGACCACCAGCCCGCCAGGAGGGCCGCGGCCGTCCAGAGGGCCGTGACGCCGAGGCCCGTCCAGGGGCCCAGGGGGCCGGTGGGGTTCTGGTGGAGGATCTGCTGGCCCGCGTGGTCCGGAAGCCAGAGGGCGGCGCCCTCGGAGATCCCTCCGATGACGAAGGAGACGATGAGGATGAACGGGATCAAGATGCTCAGCACCGCCACCGCACTGCGCAGCAGGAACGTCAGGCCGAGCGAGAACAGGGCCATCAGGGCGAGGTAGATCCCGGCGCCGACGCAGGCGCGCAGGGCGCCCGGCGCGCCGAGGTCGATGGCGTACTTCCCGAGGAAGGCGTTGGCCGTGAGGAAGATGCCGAAGCCCGCCACCAGGCCCGCGACGAGCGCGACCGCCGCCGCGACCGCGGTCTTCGCCGCGTACAGGAGGGTCCGGTTCGGCACGGCCGCCAGGGAGTTGCGCAGGGCGCCGTTCAGGAGCTCGGAGGAGGCCGCGGTGGTGCCGAAGGCGATGGCGGCGATCTGCACGAAGTTCATCGGGTAGAAGATCCCGAAGAGGACGTCCTCGCCGTTGTCGGCCTCCGCCTGGCCGATGAGCGGGAAGATCACCAGGCTGAGGCCCAGCGCGGTGCCGACCACGGCGATCAGGGACCCGAAGCTCGACCGGACGGACCGGATCTTGATCCACTCGGAGGCCAGGGCCGTCCGGACGGTGACGGCGGCGCGTACAGGCGCGGGCGCGGTGGTGGACACGGTCAGACCTCCTGGGGGGTGCGGGCGGTGAACTCGGCGGCGTCCGAGGTGAGGGCCAGGTACGCCTGCTCCAGCGAGGCGCGCTCGTCGGCCAGTTCGAAGACCGGGATGCCCTCGCGGGCGGTGACCGCCCCGATTTCCTCGGCGGAGGCGCCCTCCACCACCCACCGGCCGTCCGCATCGGCGGCGGCGCCGACCGTCCACCCCTTCGCGAGGAGCGTGGCCCGCAGCCGTACCGGATCGCCGGTGCGCACCCGCACCCGCGCGTGGCTGTGGGCGTCGATGAACTCCCGCGTCGGCACGTCCGCGAGGAGCCGGCCGCGGCCCAGCACCACCAGGTGGTCGGCGAAGGTCGCGGTCTCGTTCATGAGGTGGCTGGAGACCAGCACCGTCCGGCCCTCGGCCGCCAGCCGGCGCAGCAGCTCGCGGATCCAGACGATGCCCTCCGGGTCCAGGCCGTTGGCCGGCTCGTCCAGCATCAGCACCCGCGGGTCGCCCAGGAGCGCGGCGGCGATCCCGAGGCGCTGCCGCATGCCCAGCGAGTAACCGCGGATCCGGCGCCGGGCGGCCGGCTCCAGGCCCGTCTCCGCCAGCACCTCGTCGACCCGGCGGGCCGGCAGGCCGTTGCTCGCGGCGAGGAAGCGCAGGTGGTCGCGGCCGGTCCGGGACGGGTGCGCGGCCTGCGCGTCGAGGAGGGCGCCGACCGTGCGCAGCGGCTCGTCGAGCGTCGTGTAGAGGCGGCCGCCGACGGTGGCGGTGCCCGACGTGGGCCGGTCGAGACCGAGGACGAGCCGCATGGTCGTGGACTTCCCGGCCCCGTTCGGGCCGAGGAAGCCGGTGACGCGGCCCGGCTCGACCCGGAACGTGAGGTCGTCCACGGCCCGGGTCGTCGTCCTGCCGCCGAACTCCTTGGTGAGGTTCTTGATCTCGATGCTGGTCATGGCTCAAGCCTCGCGGCCGGGCGGTCTCCGGCCATCCCCTGCCGGAGGGGACCGTCTCCCCCGTGCGGGGGAGCCGCCCCCGGTCCACCCCTTGAGATGATCACCGAATGCCCGCTCCGCTGCTGTTCCTCCAGACCCTCGTGCGGCCGTCGGTCCGCGCGGTCACCTACACCCGGTGGCTCCATCTGCTGGTCGGCGCGATCGTGCCGCTCGCCGTCGGCCTGGTCTATCCCGGCCTGTCCGACCCGGGCCTCGCGCAGTGGCTGATCGTGGCGGCCCTGCCCGTCCCGCTGGTGGCGGCGGTCGCCCTGATCCCGTCGGCCCGCCGCGCCGAGGGCCTCCAGGCGCGCCTGATGCTGCTCCCCGGCAAGCACGCCCGGGTGCGGCGCGCGACCGACGCGGCCACCGGCATCTCGGCCACCCCGTCGGCGTCCTGGACGGACCGGGGGAGGACGGCCCTGTGGCTGGTGTTCCGGATGGAGGCGGGCCTGGCGACCCTGCTGGCGTCGATCTGGCTGCCGCAGTGCACGATCGTGCTGGCGGGCGCGACGGTGGAGGAGCCGATGCTCGCCGCCCTCACCCCCTCCCCGGACCTGGGTCTGCCCGCCCTCGCGCCGCTCCCGACGCTCGCCCTCTACGCGCTGGTCGTCGGCCTGGGCCGGCTGGACGCGCGGATCGCGCGCCGCCTCCTCGGCCCGTCGGTGAAGGAGCGCATGACCGCCCTGGAGGAGCGGACGGAACGGCTCCTGGAGCGCAACCGGATCGCCCGCGAGCTGCACGACTCCCTGGGGCACGCCCTCACCCTGGCCGTGGTGCAGGCGGGCGCCGCGCGGGCGGCGAAGGACCCCGAGTTCACCGACCGGGCGCTCGCGACCATCGAGGAGACCGGCCGGTCGGCCCTGGAGGACCTGGAGCGGGTGCTGCTCCTGCTCCGCGAGACGGGCCGGCCGCGCGGCGCGAGCCCCGGCCTCGACGAGGCCGTCCGCCTCCTGGACTCGGCCCGTTCCTCGGGCGCGCGCGTGGACGCCGAGATCAGCGGCCCCGTGGAGGAACTGCCCGGGCCCGTCTCGCGGGAGGCGTACCGGATGCTCCAGGAGGCCCTGACGAACGCGCTGCGGCACGCGGGCCAGGTGCCCGTCGAGGTCCGGGTGACGGCGGAGCGGTCCCGGCTGCGCCTCCGGGTCACCAACCCGCTGCCGGAAGGCCGCCCGCCGGCCGTCCCCGGCTCGGGCAGCGGCCTGCGCGGCATCCGCGAACGGGCCGCGCTGCTGGGCGGCGAGGCGAAGGCGGGCGTGAAGGACGGCGAGTGGCGGGTGGCGGTGACCCTGCCGCTCCGGTGACCCCACTCCCGGTGCTGATCGAGCTGGCTAGGCTGACCGGATGACGATCAAGGTCCTCCTCGTAGACGACGAACCCCTCGTGCGGGCGGGCCTGCGGGCCGTCCTGGAGGCCCAGCCCGACATCGAGGTGGTGGGCGAGGCGGCGGACGGCGCCGCCGTCATCCCGCTCGTCCGGAGCCTGCGCCCGGACGTCGTGGCGATGGACGTCCGGATGCCGCTCATGGACGGCATCGAGGCCACCCAGGCGGTCCTCCGTACGGTCGACTCCCCGCCGAAGATCCTGGTGGTGACCACCTTCGAGAACGACGAGTACGTCTACGGCGCGCTGCGCGCGGGCGCCGACGGCTTCCTCCTCAAGCGCGCCCGCCCCGCCGAGATCGTCCACGCGGTCCGCCTGGTCGTGGAGGGCGACTCGCTCCTCTTCCCGGCGGCGGTACGCGACATGGCCGCGTCCTACGCCCGGGACCGCCCCGCCAACGAGGCCCACGAGGCCCTGCTCCGCGCGAACCTGACGGACCGCGAGGAGGACGTCCTCCGCCTGATGGCCCGGGGCCTGTCCAACGCCGAGATCGCCGCCCGGCTCGTGGTCGGCACCGAGACGGTCAAGTCCCACGTCAGCTCCGTCCTCGCCAAACTGGGCGCCCGCGACCGCACTCAGGCGGTCATCGCCGCCTACGAGTCGGGCTTCGTCTCCCCGGCATGACCGCGACGGCGTGACCGTGACGGCGTGAACTGGCCGATACGCGCCCCGCGGGGGAATCCGTTTCGTCGAACCCGGTGTGTTCTGGGTCACGTTCCAGTTGAATGGCCTGCATCAGGGGGGTTACCGGGGGGAGTTCCAGGTGAGTGCCTTCACGGGGTCCGCGCGGGACACCGCTTCCGTGCCGGGGGCGAGTGGGGATCTGCTGGCCGCGTTGCTGGACGGGATGGACGCGGCGCTGTGCGCGCTGGACGCGGACGGGACGGTGACGCACTGGAACCGCGAGGCCGAGCGGATCCTCGGGTGGCCGGCGGCGGAGGCCGTCGGGCGGCGCGGGTTCGACGGCTGGGCGGCGCGCAGCGCGGACGCGGAGGAGACGCTCGCCCGGGTGATGGGGGCGATGCGGACGCCGGGCCGGCAGGTGCACGAGCTGGCGCTGCTCCGCAAGGACGGCGGCCGGGTGCTGGTGCGCAGCCAGTCGGCGGGGGTGCGGGACGCCGACGGGCGGCCGACGGGCGTGTACTGCGCGTTCAGCGAGGTGCACGTGCAGATCGACCTGGAGCGGTCGATCGCGCTGAGCGAGGCGCTGTTCGACGACGCGCCCTGGGGCGTCGTGCTGATCGACGCCGATCTGCGTCCGGCGGTCGTCAACGGCTACGCGGCCCGGGCGATCGGCACCGGCCGGACGACGCTCCTGGGGCGCCCCCTGGGCGATGTCGTGGCCGGGGGAGTGGAGGAGCTGGAGGGCGCGCTCCAGCACGTGCTGGCGGAGGGCGGTCCGCCGGCGCCGGCGGACCTGTGGGTGACGCTGGCGGCGGCCCCCGGGACCGGGGAGCGGCGGCGCTGCTGGCGGAGCGGGTTCGTGCGGCTGGCGTCGCCGATGACGGAGGAGCCGGTGCCGCTGGGGGTGGCCTGGGTCTTCCAGGACGTGACGGCGGAGCGGCTCGCGGCGCGGGAGGCGGACCGGACCCGGTTCCGGTGGAGCCAGCTGCACCGGGCGGGCGTGGCGGCGGCGGAGTACGCGGATCCGGCGGAGGCGGTGGCGGTGCTGCTGGACTTCGCGCTGGCCGGGTTCGCCGACCACGGCCTGGTGGACCGGGTGGCGGGCGACCGGCGGCTGACCCGCGCGGTGGCGTCCCCGGCGGGCGCCCCGGACGCGGACGGCCTGCGCGGCGGCTTCCCGCAGCGGTACGGCCCCGAGCATCCGGCCCTCCAGGCGTGGGACCGGGCCGGTTCGGTGCGGGTGAGCGCGGGCCGGGACGCGGCGGAGTGGGCGGCGGAGCGCCACTGGCCGGCGGACACGGCGCACGCGCTGTGCACGGCGCTGCGGTCCCGGGGCCGTACCGTCGGCGTCCTCACCTTCCTGCGGACGGCCGCGCGGGGCGGTTTCGACCGGCAGGACGCGCTCTACGCGGAGACGGTGGCGGCCCGGGTGGCGGCGGCACTGGACGTACCGCCGCTCGCCTGACGTACGCCCGCGCGCGTGCGGGCGGGTGGCGGAGGCTGCCGGTGCTCAGTGCCGGTAGAAGATCCGGTCCTTGTACTCGGTCATCACGCGCCCGTTCCACTCGTGGCCGCCGTCGACGTTGCCCGAGCGCAGCAGCGGCGGCTCGATCCCGCGCCGGACCAGTTCCTCGGCGGCGGCGGCCATGGTCGCCTGCATCAGGGCGCTGGTGACGACGGTGGAGGCGGGGGCGAACGGCGCCTCGATGCCCTCGTGGGTCAGTTCCGCGTCGCCGACGGCGATCCGCGAGTCGAGGACGATGTCGCAGTGGTCCTTGAGGTACGTCCCCGAGACGTGCCGGGACTTCGTCTCGGTCGCGTACGCCACCGAGGTGACGCCGACGACGGTGAGGCCGAGCGCGCGGGCGTTCATGGCCATCTCCACGGGCAGGGCGTTGCGGCCCGAGAGGGAGATGATGAAGAGGACGTCGCCGGCGGAGGCGGGCGAGGAGTCGAGGACGGCTCCGGCGAGCCCGTCGACGCGCTCCAGGGCGGAGCCGAGCGTCGCCGGCATGACGTCGACGCCGACGACGCCGGGGACGGCGAGCAGGTTCATCAGGGCGAAGCCGCCGGCCCGGTAGACGACGTCCTGGGCGGGGAGCGAGGAGTGCCCGGCGCCGAAGGCGAAGAGCCTGTTGCCGCTCGCGACGGCCTCGGCGACGGCGGCTCCGGCGGCGGCGATCTCGGCGGAGTCCCCGTCGCGCACCTCCTGAAGCAGACCGATCGCGGCGTCGAAGAACTGTCCGGCCAGCTTGCTCTCGCCCATGTGAGGAAGCTCCTTCTCGTCGAGGTCGCCGATCACGGTGCGGTCTGGACCATTGGTCTGTCAATACCGCCTCCGGCGCCCCGGTGTCCCCAGTTCTCCCGCTCCGGGGCGGGGGCCGCCCGGTTGTCGGCCGGATGCGCAAGAATTGGTGCAGGGCCAGCGCACGACTCATCGAGGGGCACGAATGTCCGGACTGATCGACACCACGGAGATGTATCTCCGCACCATCCTGGAGCTGGAAGAGGAAGGTGTGGTCCCGATGCGTGCCCGGATCGCCGAGCGGCTCGACCAGAGCGGTCCGACGGTGAGCCAGACGGTCGCCCGCATGGAGCGGGACGGCCTGGTCGCCGTGGCGAGCGACCGCCACCTGGAGCTGACCGAGGAGGGCCGCCGCCTCGCGACCCGCGTGATGCGCAAGCACCGGCTCGCCGAGTGCCTGCTCGTCGACGTGATCGGCCTGGAGTGGGAGCAGGTCCACGCCGAGGCGTGCCGCTGGGAGCACGTGATGAGCGAGGCCGTGGAGCGCCGCGTCCTGGAGCTGCTGCGCCACCCGACGGAGTCGCCGTACGGCAACCCGATCCCGGGCCTGGAGGAGCTGGGCGAGAAGGCCGAGGCCGAGTCCTTCCTCGACGACTCGATGGTGTCGCTGGCGGACCTGGACGCCAGCGGCGGCAAGACGGTGATCGTCCGCCGGATCGGCGAGCCGATCCAGACGGACGCCCAGCTCATGTACACGCTGCGGCGGGCGGGCGTGCAGCCCGGCTCGGTCGTGTCGGTGTCGGAGTCGGCGGGCGGCGTGCTGGTCGGCAGCAGCGGCGAGGCGGCGGAGCTGGACGCGGAGGTCGCGGCGCACGTGTTCGTCGCGAAGCGCTGACTTCCGGGCGCAGAGGAGGGGGGGGCGGGGCGCGTGGGCGCGCCCTCGGCCCCCTTCGTCACAGGTAGGGCGCGAGCGCGCCCCACAGGCCGAGCGCGAGGACGGCGCCGGCGGTCAGCAGGCCGAGGGTGTGCTTGACGACGGTCGAGTAGGCCGGCTCGGAGGCGGCGTGGCGCCGCGACGGGGCCTCGGGGTCGTACACGACGTGGATCTCGTGCGTGGCCCGGCCGGAGCCGTAGCTGGTGGTCAGCTCGTTGCCGCTGGCGTCGGTGAACTTGTAGTAGCTCGCCTTCTTGCCGTTGGGGTAGTACGCGCGCGTGGCGACGACGGTGATGCCCCGGCGGGCGAGCAGCACCCGGTCCCGGGCGCTGACGAGGGCGCCGAGGACGCCGAGACCGCCGAAGAGCAGCCCGGGGACCGCGCCGAACGCGGCCATGCCCATGCCCCCGCCGTGCGCGGAGCCGGTCCACCACACGTACGCCGTGTAGGCGCCGAGGAAGCCGACGACCCCCAGCCAGACCGCCCACACGGGGATCGAGCCCCGGCCCTCCTCGGTGGTGAGGAGGGCGCTGCCGGCGGGGTCGCGCCGCTCGGGCAGGGCCTCGGTCACGGCGGCGCGGAAGGCGGGCGCGGAGTAGGTGTTGCCCTCGGGGAGCGGGCGGGTGACGCCGTCGGTCAGGACGAGGACGAGCGAGGTCGCGCCGGTCTGGCGCACCTCGTCGACGGCGGCGAGCGGCACGGTCGTGACGATCCGGTCCTGTTCGATCGTGAGGTGACCGTCCCTCAGGATCGCGATGTGGTCGCCCTTGGCGAGGACTTGGGGACTGCGCATGAACATGTCGACCCGCGTGCCGGGGGAGGGGTTGTAGGGCCGGTGGTCACGAATGCGCCACGGTCGGGCGTCGGATCCGCAGTGCGCCCCGTTTACGCCGGAATGGCCCCCGCGTGTGCGCTCGGCGTGCCAGGCTGGAACGAGCTGCGTGCGCCGGGTGATGCGCGGAAGGGTGGGGGCCATGCGACCGACAGGGGCCGTACGCCGACTGCCGCGCGTCCCGGCGGCTGCCGCCGACGGGCGGTCCCGGACGACAGAGGGCCCCGGCGCCGGGGGGGCGGCGCGGCGCGGCGCCGCCGTGCGGGAGCGCGAGCCCCGCGCTGACACACGGGGTGCCCCCGGGGCG